>JBJTUJ010000212.1:0-10921 GCA_046080685.1 Cyanobium sp.
CCGGCGGCGGCGGTGAGGCTGCCACTGCGCACCCCCACCGTGCCCACCGCCAGGCTGGGGAAGACATGCACCCCGAACAGGGCCTGCACCCCCTCCATCGCTCCGTCAGCCCGCATCCAGGCCGCCCCCTGGGCCGTCTCCTCCGCAGGCTGGAACAGCAGCCGCACCCGGCAGCGCAGGCGATCGGCCAGGCCGCCCAGCAGGAAGGCCACCCCCAGTCCCACGGTGGTGTGGATGTCATGGCCGCAGGCATGCATCAGCCCCTGGCGGCTGGAGGCGAAGTCCAGCCCCGTACGCTCCTCGATCGGCAGGGCGTCCATGTCGGCCCGCAGGGCCACCAGGGGCCCGTCGGCCGGCCCCAGCTCGGCCACGACGCCGGTGCGACCCACCCCCTCGCGCACCTGCCAGCCCCAGCGCCGCAGTTCGCCCGCCACCAGGGCGGCCGTCTGCTGCTCATGGCCGCTCAGTTCCGGATGCTGATGGATGTGACGGCGCAGCAGGCGCAGTTCCGGCAGCACCTCCTGGATGCGGGTCTCCAGGCCCTGCCGCAGCCAGTCCTCGGGCAGCGACGGGGCGGCCAGCGGAGGCGTGGGGGAGGAGCGCAGGGTCATCAGGTCGCGGCGGGGTGGGGCCGGAGGGGCCTCAGGAGGCCAGGGCCAGGAACTGCTGGAGAGCCTGCACCGGCTGGGGTGGCCAGCGCCGTATCTGCAGGAGCCATTCTGGTTGGCGGTAGCGGGGATCGAGGCCGGATGCCGCGGCCCAGTGGCTCTCGGCCTCGCCGGCGGCACCGCGGCCCCACAGCAGGGCGGTGAGGCCGGCGCGGGCATCGGCGAACAGGGGATAGCGGCGGATCAGGGAGCGGAACTGCTGCTCCGCCGCCGCAAGATCCCCCAGCTGATAGGCCGCAAGGGCCGCACTGGAGCGGGCCATGGCGAAGCCCGGGCGGGCCGCCGCTGCCGCTTCGAAGCGCGCGCGGGCGGCGGTCCAGTCGCCCAGCGACCCCTCGACGTTGCCGAGGTTGTAGAGAGCAGAGGCGTTGTCGGGTTCACGCCGGAGGATCCAGACGTAGTCGTCGCGGGCCTCCTCCCAAAGTCCCAGGGCCTCTTCGGCGGTACCCCGATTGAGATGGGGATCGGAATTCGCCGGCGCGAGATCCATGGCCCGGCCCTGATCGGCGATCGCCCCCTCGGGATCGCCCAGGGCCAGACGCACATTGCCGCGGTTGCTCCAGGCGGCGGCATCCTCCGGTGCCAGCTCCAGCACCTGATTCCACAGCGGCAGGGCGTCGCCGAACCGCCCTTCGCGACTGGCGGCGAGGGCCTCCTCGAAGCCCCTCTGCAGGAGCCGGGCCTCAGGGGCGGACGTGACGGCGACGATGGTGGCCGCCACGGCAGGAGCGGGAAGAGCAAGAACCACCACCAGCATCAGCAGGGCCAGCAGACGCCTCATGCCGCCCGCGCCCCGCCATCGCCATCGAGATGGGCACGTCCCGCGGCCGTGAGCATGCGCCCGCGGGAGGTGCGCTGAAGGAATCCGAGCTGCAGCAGGAACGGCTCCACCACCGTCTCCAGGGTGATGGGATCCTCCCCGAGGGCTGCGGCGAGGGTTTCCAGGCCCACCGGGCCGCCGCCATGGCCCTCGAGCAGCAGGCTGAGCAGGCGCCGGTCGCTGGCATCCAGGCCCCGCCCATCGACGCGATGGAGGCGCAGGGCTTCGTCCACCAGGGCTGGGCCGATCCGGCCGTGACCGGCCACCGAGGCCACATCCCGCACGCGGCGCAGCAACCGGTTGGCGATGCGGGGGGTGCCGCGGCAGCGCCGGGCCACCTCAAGGGCGGCCGCAGGCTCCAGATCGATCGCGAGCAGCCCCGCCGCCCGCTCCACGATCGCCTGAAGGTCGTCGAGGCCGTAAAACTCGAGCCGCTGGATCAGGCCGAAGCGGTCGCGCAGGGGCGAGCTGAGGGCGCCGGCGCGGGTGGTAGCGCCCACCAGGGTGAACGGCACGATCGGCAGGCTGCGGGTGCGGGCACCGGCCCCCTGGCCAACGGTGAGATCGAGGCGGAAATCCTCCATCGCCGGATAGAGAATCTCCTCGGCCACCCGGTTCAGCCGGTGGATCTCATCGATGAACAGCACCTCATGGGGCTGGAGGTTCACCAGCAGCCCCACAATGTCTCGCGGTCGCTCCAGGGCCGGGGCACTGGTGATGCGGCAGCGCACCCCCAGCTCCTCAGCCAGCACCAGGGCCATGGTGGTCTTGCCGAGGCCGGGAGGGCCGTAGAGGAGCACGTGATCAAGGGCCTCGCTGCGGCGGCGGGTGGCCTCCACGGCGATGCGCAGCACCTGCTTGAGTTCCCGCTGGCCGATGTAGTCGTCCAGGCGGCGGGGGCGGAGCGAATCCTCGCGGCCGCCCGCTGGAACCGAACCACCGGCGGGAACGGCATCGGCGCCATCGAGTTCGGAGGCGACGGGATCGAGCAGCCGGGGCTCCGGGCCGGACGCCGGGGGTGCCGCGGCAGCCATGGGGCGGCGCCTGGGGGAAGGGCCGCTCCGCTCGCCGGATGGAACGATCGCCATGGGGCCAACCTTACGGGCGGGCACCGGAAAGCGCGATGGGCCAGCCCGACTGTTTCCCGGCAGGGGCTCTGGGTAGCCTCCTTCCTTCGGCCGAAGGAATCCACCATGGCGAAGGGGCCCGGCAGAAAGGGCGGCACTGCGAAAACCGATCCGGCGAACCGGCTGCTGGCCGACAACCGCTTCGCCCGCCACCAGTACGAGATTCTCGAGACCCTGGAAACCGGCATCGAACTGCTGGGCACCGAGGTGAAGTCGATCCGGGCGGGCCAGGTGAACCTGCGCGATGGCTTCTGCCTGATCCGCAGCGGCGAAGTGCTGCTGCACAACGTGCACATCTCCCCCCACAGCCATGCCGGCCGCTTCTTCAACCACGACCCGCTGCGGATTCGCAAGCTGCTGGCCCATCGCCCGGAGATCGATCGGCTGCGCATCGCCCTGGACCAGAAGGGGCTCACCCTCATCCCCCTCAACCTTCATCTCAAGGGGTCCTGGATCAAGGTGACCCTGGGGCTCGGCAAGGGCCGCAAGCTGCATGACAAGCGCCACGAGGAGAAGCGCAAGCAGGAGATGAAGGATGCGCGGGCGGCCATCGCCCGGCTCTGAATCTTCCGGTCTGCCGCCGCGTCTCAGGGGGGGGAGGCCGGTGCGGCCGGGGCCTCGGGCGTCGTTGTCGCCGCCGGCGGCGTGGACTCCCCAGCCGGCCCCGGCGCCGGCGTCGGGGCCGCGGTCGGGGAGGGGGTCGCCTCTTCCGGAGGCGGAGCCGGGGGCTCCCCGGGGGCGGGGGGAGGGGGAACGGCCGGCGGAGCGGGCGGATCAGCCCTCAGCGACAGGCTGATCCGGGCCGGCGCCACCCCCTCATTGGCCACCAGCAATTGCACCGGCGAAGCCTGCTGCGGCCCGAGGCTCACCACCCGCAGGGGTCCCTTGGCCTCGAGCGAGCGGCCATCGGCGGCGAAGACACTCATCTGCAGCAGCGGCGTGCCGTTCACCCCCAGGGCCAGGGCGTGGTCGGCGGGCAGGCGGATCGCGAACAGTCGAGCCCCGCTGGCGGGGACATCGGCGGACACCAGCTGGTTGGTGCGGGACGGAACCTCGATGGATTCGACCCGCACGTTCTCCAGGATCTGGTCGGCGGCGGCATACCAGAGCTGGCGGAAGGGCTCCTCGGGCATCTTGTTCTCCAGCCGACCGGGCAGCAGGTTGCGGGCACTGTCGGAGACCAGTTGGCGCAGCACTTCCGAGCTCAGGCCCTGGCTCTCGAGAGTCTGGCGGCGGCGATCCCAGTCGGCGGCACTGAAGCTGCCGAGCCGCTGGCGCAGGGAGAGGGGCAACTGCTCCACCCGGGCCAGCCACTCCTCGGCCAGGTCGTTCCACACCTTGCGCAAGGGGGCGTCCTCAAGGGCATCGCTGGGCAGCCGTCCCCGCCGTTCGGGGTACTGGGCCAGCAGGCTGGCGTCCACCAGCTTCAGGAACCAGGCACGGTCGATCTGCATCGCCCGCAGACGGTTCAGCAGCTGCTGACGCTGGTCGACTTCCGCCGGCGGCAGGCTGCTGGGAAGCTCGGTGGTGGTTTCCGGCCCTGGTGCCGGCGGACGACCCCGGCCCAGCCACCACCAGCCCAGGGCGGTACCAGCGATCGCCGACAGCACCAGGGCGATCAGCACGGGCCACAGGCCTCCCTCGGCGGCCTCCTCCTTGTCCAGATAGCGCGGGCGCGGCGCGGGCGGCTCCAGCGGAGCCGGTGCGGCGATCGCCGGCACGGCGGGAGCCGGAGTGACGGCTGGAGGAGGGGCGAACGCAGGCTCCGCAGCAGCCGCCTCATGGCCTGGGGCCTCTGGGGCGGACTCCGTCACCGCCGCCGCCGGCACGGGCGCGGGCGGGTGTCCGGCGTCCGGCCGCTGCTCCGGAGCGGGCGGCACCAGCATGACCGTGCGATCGGCCCTGGGGACCGGACCGGTGCTCTCCGGCATCTCGAGCTGCTGGAAGGCCACCAGGGCCTGGCCAGCGGAGGCGAAGCGGTGGGAGGGATCGCGGCTCAACAGCCGTTCGATCCGCTGCCGCAGGCCCGGCTCGTCCTCGAGGGCGGTGGGCCAGCGCCAGTCGAGGGACCCGGGATCGAGCAGGGACGCCGGCTCGTCGCCGCTGAGCAGCACCAGGGCCACCACTCCGAGGGCATGGAGGTCCATCCAGGGCTGGGCGGGTTCGCCGCGACCGAGTTCGGGCGGGGCATAGCCGGGCGTGGCCCCCAGCGGCCCGGCGCCATCACTGCCGCGCACCAGGCAGAAGTCGAGCAGCACCGGCAGCCCGTCACTGTCCCGCCGCAGCAGGTTCGCCGGACTCAGGTCGCCATGGAGCAGGTCCTGGCTGTGGAGGGCCGCCAGCACCGGCAGCAGTTGACGCAGCAGCAGCAGCACCTCGCCGGCTCCGAACACCAGCTGGCGCTCCCGGCGGGCGTCGAGCAGCTCGGCGTAGGTGCGGCCGGCCTGCCAGTCGCGCACCAGCCACAGGCCATCCCCTTCGCTGATGGCCGCACCGATCCGCGGCACCTGGGGATGGAGCACCCCCTGGAGGCGTGCCCAGAGATCGCGCGCCCGGGCCTGGTCCAGCTGGGGCGGGATGCTGCGCAGGGCAACGGGGGCTTCCCCAGCGAGCAGGTCGCGTGCGAGCCAGAGCGGGCCCTGCTCCTCCGCTTCGCCCAGCCGCCGCTCCAGGCGGTAGCGACCTCCAACCACCTGGCCGGGTTCTGCCATCGAAGGGGTGCTCACCTCAGCCCTGCTCCGCACGATCGGGCTGGCTCAGCCCGCGGCCCGCCAGCCAGCCGTGGTCATACAGACGGGAGCGGTAGCGGTCACCGCCGTCGCAGAGCACGGTCACGATGCGGTGACCGGGACCCAGTCGGCGGGCGGTCTCCACCGCCGCCGCCACGTTGATCCCCACCGATCCCCCCATGAACAGCCCCTCCTGCCAGAGCAGCCGGTAGATCGTGTCGAGGGCGGTCTGGTCGTCGATGCGCACGGCGTCGTCGATCGGGGATCCCTCGAGATTCGCGGTGACGCGGCTGTTGCCGATGCCCTCGGTCACCGAACTGCCCTCGCTCCGCAGCTGGCCGGTGGTGGCCCAGGCATGGAGGGCGCGGCCGTGGGGGTCGGCCCTCACGCAGCGCAACCGCTCGCTGCGCTCCTTGAGGAACAGGGCCGTGCCGGCGTAGGTGCCGCCGGTGCCGGTGGCCGCCACCCAGGCATCAACCCTGCCGTCGCATTGCTCCCAGATCTCCGGCCCGGTGCTGGCGTAGTGAGCCCGGCGGTTGGCCAGGTTGTCGAACTGGTTGGCCCACACCGCCCCGGGGGTTTCGGCGGCGATCCGCCCGGAGAGCTTCACGTAGTTGTCGGGATGGGCGTAGGGCACCGCCGGCACCGTGCGCACCTCGGTACCGAGGCTGCGCAGCAGACCGATCTTCTCCGCCGACTGGGTGTCGGGGATGACGATCAGGCAGCGGTAGCCGCGGGCATTGCAGAGATGGGCCAGGCCGATGCCGGTGTTGCCGGCGGTGCCTTCCACCACCGTGCCCCCCGGGCGGAGCTCACCGGACGCCTCCGCCTCCTGGAGGATGCCGAGGGCGGCGCGATCCTTCACGGAGCCGCCGGGATTCATGAACTCGGCCTTGCCCAGGATCTCGCAGCCGGTGAGCTCGCTGAGCGCCCTCAGCCGGATCAGGGGGGTGTTCCCCACGGCGCCGGTGAAACCTTCGGTGATGCCGGAGCGGATCGCTGCGGTGCTGGCGCTCATGCCGCTGGCCTGCTGGTGCGTCGGGTGGGCGGATCGTAGGGAACCTGCCTAAGGTCGGCCTGTGGGTCAGGACGGCAGGATGGGCTCCTCAGCGGAACCTCGACTGCGCCCCAACCCCCTGCACGAGGGCCTGGACGGCCGGCTGCACCAGCGCCTGCAGCGGGTCAGGGAGCGGACCGAGGCCCTGATCGCCGGCCTGGAGCCGGAGGATCTCTGCCTGCAGGGCATGGCCGACGCCAGCCCTCCCAAGTGGCACCTGGGGCACACCACCTGGTTCTTCGAAGCCTTCCTGCTGGAGCCCCACCTACCCGGCTGGCGGGTGGAAGAGCCTCGCTGGGCCTACCTGTTCAACTCCTACTACGACGCTGTCGGCGAACGGCATCCCCGCCCCCAGCGCGGCCTGCTGACCCGCCCGCCGATCGCGGCGGTGCTCGCCTGGCGGCGGCGAGTCGACGCGGGTCTGAGGGCCCTGGTGGACGACCTGCCCCGGCGGTCCCCGGCCGAAGCTGACGCCCTGGCCGCCCTGCTGGAGCTGGGCCTGCAGCACGAGCAGCAGCACCAGGAGCTCCTGCTGATGGACCTGCTCGACGGGTTCTCCCGCAATCCCCTGGAGCCCGCGGTGGACCCGGGCCCGCAGGGGGCGGAAGCGGAATGGACGCTGCGCAGCGGCGACGACCCTGCGGCCCGGGGCTGGCGGAGCCACCCGGGGGGGCTGGTGGCCATCGGCCATGAGGACAGGGATCCGGGCTTCCACTTCGACAACGAGACCCCCCGGCACCGGGTGTGGCTCGAGCCGTTCAAGCTGGCGCAGGGGCTGGTCACGAACGCGGACTACGGCGACTTCATCGCCGACGGCGGCTACCGGCGGCCGGAGCTGTGGATGAGCGAGGGCTGGGCGGTGGCGTCGGCCCGCCGCTGGCAGGCTCCCCGCTACTGGCGGGGCGATGGGGAGTTCACCCTGGCCGGCCTGCGGTCGCGGCAGCCCGGGGCGCCGGTGCGGCACCTGAGCTGGTTCGAGGCCGACGCCTATGCCCGCTGGGCCGGGGCCCGGCTGCCCAGCGAGGCCGAGTGGGAGCTGGCAGCCAGCGGCCCCGAGGGCCTGCCCATGGCCTTCGGCCTGCTCTGGCAGTGGACCGCCAGCCCCTACCGTCCCTATCCGTGCTTCAGAGCGGCCCCGGGGGCCGTGGGCGAGTACAACGGCAAGTTCATGACCTCCCAGTTCGTGCTGCGCGGCAGCTGCTTCCTCACGCCACCCGATCACGGCCGCCTCACTTACCGCAACTTCTTCCCGCCCGCGAGCCGCTGGATGGCGGCCGGCCTGCGCCTGGCCCGGGGATGAGACGGCAGCGGCTGATCGATCTCCACCCGCAGCCGGCGGACATGGCGCGGCTGGTGGGGGAGGGCATGGCCTCGAGCCCGAAGCAGCTGCCGGCCTGGCTGCTCTACGACGCCGAGGGCTCCCGGCTGTTCGAGGCGATCGGCGAGCAGCCGGAGTACGGCCTCACCCGCACCGAAACGGCCCTGCTGGAGGTGCGGGCGGCGGAACTGGCGGCGGCGCTGGGCCCCGGCGTGGTCGTGGAGTTCGGCGCCGGCAATGCCCGCAAGGTGGGGCCGCTGCTCTCGGCCCTGCGGCCCGCCGCCTATGTGGCCCTCGACATCAGCGGCGACCACCTGGAAGCGGCCTGCCGCGCCCTGCAGGAGCGTCACCCCGAGGTGCCGGTGCTCGGCATCTGCTGCGACTACACCCGGCTGGAGCGGCTGCCCGCCCATCCCCTGCTGGAGGGGCAGCGGCGGCTGGGTTTCTACCCCGGCGGCTCCCTGGGCAACTTCGATCCGCCGGCGGCCCGCGAGCTGCTGCGGCAGTTCTCGCGGCTGCTGGGCCCGGGCGGCCGCCTGCTGATCGGCATCGACCAGCCCAAGGCGGTGGAGCGCCTGGAGGCGGCCTACGACGACCGGGCGGGGATCTCGGCGGCCTTCGCCTTCAACCTGCTCACCCGGCTGAACCGGGATCTGGCGGGCGACTTCGATCCGGCCGCCTTCCGCTACAGGGCCCGCTGGCAGCCGGAACGGTCCCGCATCGAGATGGCCCTGGTGAGCCGGCGGGCCCAGCAGGTGGCACTGGCGGGCCGCGCCTGGACCTTCGCCGAGGGCGAGCCCCTGATCACCGAACACAGCTACAAGTTCACCCCCGAGGCCTTTCTGCAGCTGGCGGGCGAGGCGGGCTGGCACGGGGCCGCCCGCTGGTCGGATCCGGCGGGGGATCTGTCGCTGCACCTGCTGCAGCAGGCAGACTCGGAGGCAGTACCGGACGGATGATGAGCAGGGACGACCAGCGACGGGCCATGCGTGAGGTGCGCGAAGGTCTGATCGCGGAACTGGAGGAGCTCTACCGACAGGCGTTCGACCGGATTGGCGACCAGGATCTGGGCGAGGGCGCCATCGCCCGCCTCACCCAGCTGCTGCTGCGCTCCCGGGAGGCGGCGATCACGCCGCTGCAGGAGGAGATCGAAGCCCCGCTGATCACCCGGGCCCCGGGGGAGGCGGCGCCATGAGCGGGGGAGGCTGGCTCGACGAACTGGAGGCGCGGCTCGACGCCACCCTGCAGTCGTTCCTGCGGGCCAACCCGGCCCAGGAGGCTCTTCTGGCCGAGGAGGAGGCCCGTGAACGCCAGCGTGGTCTGCGCCGCTCCCGGCTGGACCTGCGCCAGGAGGCGGAGCTGCAGCGCCAGGGTCTGCTGCGGCTGGCCGGGGAGATCCGGCAGTGGCAGGACCGGGTGGAACGGGCCCGCGCCGCCGGCGCCGACGATCTGGCCCGACGCGCCAACGATCATGTGGCCACCCTGATGGAGCAGGGCCGCAACCGCTGGCAGACGCTGGCGGAACTGGGGGAGCGGTTCGCGGCGGTTGAACAGGAACTGGCCGCTCTGGCCGCGCCGCCGGCCGCCAGCGCGGGCAGAGGGAGCCAGGCCCAGACCCCTGGAACGGCCCCGGCGGCAGCAGCGGAAGGCCATCTCGATGCCGATTGGGCCCGCTTCGAAGCGCAGCAGGAGCTGGAGGAGCTGCGCCGGCGTCTGCAGCGCTGATCAGCGCCCATGGAGTTCCTGCTCTCGAAGCTGCTGCCGATCGCGGTCTACCCCCTCGGCCTGGCGCTGCTCCTGCAGATCGCGGGGCTGGCGGACGGCCGACGCCACCGGCGCCGTGGCGCGTGGCTCTCGGGGGCGGGCCTCGCCCTGCTCTGGGTGGCGGCGATGCCGCTCACGGCCCGGCAGCTGGTCCGGCAGCTGGAGGACCAGGCCAGCGGGCTCACCCCCGATCCCCTGCCCCGGGCCGACGCGGTGCTCGTGCTGGGCGGGGGTCTGCGGCCGGCGCTGCCCCCACGCCGCGGCGTGGAAGTGAACGAGGCCGGCGATCGGCTGCTCACCGGGGTCTCCCTGGTGCGACGGGGACTCGCGCCCGTGCTGGTGGTCTCCGGGGGCCGGGTGGGGTTCAACGCCGGGGATCCGGCACCGAGCGAGGCCGACACGGCGGCCCGGCTGGCCGGGGAGCTCGGCGTCCCCGCCGACCGGATCGTGCGCAGCGGAGACCCCCGCAACACCGGCGAGGAGGCGGAGGCGATCGATCGGCTGGCCCGGGCCCGGGGCTGGCGTTCCCTGCTGCTGGTGACGAGCGCCAGCCACCTGCCGCGCTCACTGGCCACGTTCGAGCGCCGCACCCGACTGCGGATCACACCGGTGGCAACCGATTATCTGCTGCCCGCCCGGGGGGCCTACGGCACGCCGACCCTGGCCAGCATGACCATGGATCTGCTGCCTTCGGCCTCGGCGCTGGAACTGACCACCCAGATGCTGAAGGAACATCTGGGACGGCTGGCCTACCGCTGGCGCGGCTGGGAATGAGTTGTGGAACCGGGGCTCACTTCTTTGGCGCAGGCGGCACCAGGCTGACGCCCTCGGGGGGAGGCGTGGGATCGGGATCGGCGATCAGCATGTGCTGCAGCACGATCTCCGGACGTTCACTGTCGCGCCAACGGATCCGATAAGCCGGCATCTTGGTGCCCCGGCTGGTGGTCTGTTCGACGGGCTCCATCACCCAGCCGCGGCGCGATCGCCCCTGGGGGTTGCGCTTCACCACGGGATCGGCGTGTTTGAAGCGAAAACCGACGCGCTCGCCGCTCATGTCAAAGGGGACCCCAGGGAGGGAATTTGCCTACGGGGCAATTATCCCACTGCGTCGGTTCCGTCCCCTCCGCGGGGCTCCGGACGCAGCAGCGGGAAGGCGATCACGTCGCGGATCGAGGGGCTGTCGGTGAGCAGCATCGCCAGCCGGTCGATGCCGATCCCGAGGCCACCGGTGGGCGGCATGCCGATCTCCAGCGCATGCAGAAAATCCTCGTCCACGGTCTGGGCCTCCGGATCACCAGCCCGGCGCCGCTCCTGCTGCTGCTCCAGGCGGGCCCGCTGGTCCACCGGATCGATCAGCTCGCTGAAGGCGTTGGCGGTCTCCCGGCCCACGATGAACAGCTCGAAGCGCTCCACCAGGCCGGGCTTGCTGCGGTGGGCC
>JBJTUJ010000213.1:0-13656 GCA_046080685.1 Cyanobium sp.
ATCCCGAGCGCCAGGTGGTGCTTCTGGCGGTGGGGTTCGAGACCACCGCTCCGGCCACGGCGCTGCTGGCCCGCCAGACCCTGGCGCTGGGGCTCGCCAACCTCTCGATCCTCACCGCCCACGTGCGGGTGGCACCGGCCATGGAGGCTCTGCTGGCAGAGCAGCCAGCGGCCCCGCCGAGCCCTGTGCAGGGCTTCCTGTCCGCGGGCCACGTGGCCGCGGTGTCCGGCACCGGCGCCCTCCAGCAACTGGTGGCGCGGCGGCAGCGGCCGGTGGTGGTGAGCGGCTTCAGCGCCGAGGAGCTGCTGCGGGCTGTGCTGGCCTACGTGGGGCAGCTGGAGGCGGGGGAAGCCCGGCTCGCCAATGCCTACAGCACGGTGGTGCGGCCGGGGGGCAATGGGGCGGCGCGCTGGCTGCTGCGGGAGGTGTTTTCGGTGGTCGATCGGCCCTGGCGAGGGCTGGGGGTGATCCCTGGCGGCGGCCTGGCTCTGCGGGGTGCGTGCCAGGCGCTGGAGGCCCGCCTGCGCTTCGGGTTGCCCCTCGAGCCCTCCCCACGGGCCGCCATCCCTTCGCCGGGGCCCTGCCGCGCCGGCGCCGTGCTGAGCGGCCGCATCCTGCCCAGCGAGTGCCCCGCCTTTGCCAGCACCTGCACCCCCGAGCATCCTCTCGGGGCACCGATGGTGTCGGGCGAGGGGGCCTGCGCCGCCTACTTCCGCTACCGCGGGGCATCCAGCGGCAGAGCCGGGGGCAGCACCGCGAGGTGGGGTCCAGCCCGTGAGCGAGCGGCTGCTTCTCGGCCATGGCGGCGGCGGCACGCTGATGCAGCAGCTGATCGAGCGGGAGCTGCGGCCCCTGCTGGCCGATCCCGATGCCCCCCTGCACGACGCCGCCCGGCTGACCCTGCCCCATGGCCGGCTGGCCTTCAGCACCGATGGCACCGTGGTGCAGCCGCTCGTCTTTGCCGGCGGCGACGCCGGCCGGCTGGCGGTGATCGGTACCTGCAACGACCTGGCGATGGCCGGGGCCCGCCCGCTCTGGCTGAGCCTCGGCCTGATCCTCGAAGAAGGGCTGGAGCTGGCGCTGTTGCGCCGCCTGCTCGCCTCCCTCGCCCAGGCGGCAGCGGCCTGCGGCGTGCAGCTGGCCACCGGCGACACCAAGGTGGTGGAACGGGGCAAGGGCGATGGAGCCTTCCTCACCACCAGCGGCATCGGCCTGCTGGAGGTTGACGAGCCGATCGATCCCGGCGCGATCGCCGCCGGCGACCAACTGGTGGTGAGCGGCGATCTGGGCCGCCACGGCGTGGCCATCCTGGCCGCCCGCCACGGACTGGAGCTGGAACCTGCCGTACTGAGCGACTGCGCTCCGCTCTGGCCGCCTGTGCGGGAGCTGCTGCGGCGCGGGGTGTGCCCCCATTGCCTGCGCGACCTCACCCGCGGCGGCCTGGCGGCGGTGCTGCACGAATTCGCCCAGGCCAGCGGGCACACGCTGCGGATCGATGAACACTGCATTCCGCTCGCCCCCGAGGTGGCCCGCGCAGCAGAGCTGCTGGGGCTCGATCCACTCGAACTGGCGTGCGAGGGCCGTTTCCTGGCGGTGCTGCCCCTGGCCGACCTCCAGCCCGCCCTGCAGCTGCTCGAACCGGCGGGTGGGCGCAGGATCGGCCACGTGGAGCACGGCGGGGGCCGGGTGCTGCTGCGCACGACCCTGGGCAGCGAGCGGCTGATGATCCCCCCCAGCGGCGAGCTGCTGCCGCGGATCTGCTGAGCTCTCAGCCGCCCACCACCGAGCGGTTGCCACCCCCCTGCCTGGCCCGCAGCAGCCCGACTTCGGCGGCGGCGATCAGATCCTCGGGCCGCTGGGCCGCATCGGGCAGGGAGGTGGCGATCCCGATGCTCATCGTGATCCGTCCTCCCTCCACCGCCATCGGGTGGGGAATGGCCTGCTCCAACAGCTCGTTCTGCAGAACCTCGGCCCGGGCGAGCGCTTCGGCGGCGGCGGAGCCGCTGAGCAGCAGGGCGAAGCAGCCGCCGCCCCAGCGCGCCAGCAGGTCGTGCTCCGGATCGAGAGGCTCCCGCAGCACCCTGGCCAGGCGGCCAAGAGCGCGATCGCCAGCCATCGGGCCGTAGCAGTCGTTGTATTCCCGCCAGCGGTCGACCTCCAGCAGCAGCAGCGACAAGAGCCTGGGGGGGGCACCCGGATGCAGCCAGTGCAGCTCCAGAAGGCGCATGAGCTCGCTGCGGTTGGCCGCACCGGTGAGGGGATCACAGCTGGAGACCCGCGCGAGCTCCGCGCGGCAGGCACCCAGCGCATTCTCAGCCCGGCGGCGGCGCTCGATCTCCTCTTCCAGCCGTTCGCTGCTCTCCTGCAGAGCCACGGTGCGCTCACTCACCGTCTGACTCACCGCGGCGTTGCGGATCCGCAAGGTGCGGAAGTTCTCGCGCAGCCGCTCCGCCATCGCATTGAAGCTGGCCGCCAGGCTCGCGGTCTCCAGCAGGCTGCCGCCCTGAACATGGCGGTCGAGGTCTCCCTGGGCCAGCGCCTCAGCGCCCGCCACCAGCTCGGCCAGGCTGCGGTTGATCCGGTTCACCGCCATCAACGCCAGGCCGCTGGAAAGGCCCACGGCCGCCAGGGAAATCAGCAGGTTGGTGAGCGCGGCGTGGCGCCGGGCTCCGAGGTAAGCGCTCTCCGGCATCGTCGTCACCACACGCCAGTCGAGTCCGTGGCGATCGGTGAAGGGCTCAACCCTGACCAGGGAGCGGCCGCCGCGTAACGGCAACACCAGATCACGGGGGGTGGCGATCAGGCCGAAGTCGCCGAAGCGCTGCACCAGGGCACGGGCCGAGTCGCGGATCGCCGGTGTACCCGAATCCACGGCCTTCTGGCGCTCACCGCGACCGGCAACGATCGTGAAGGGGAGGCTGTCCGTGGAATCGGCCACCAACATGCCACTGGGCTCCACCACATACACCTCCGCACCCTCCTCCAGGGAGAGGGTGCGCAGATAGCGGCTGATCGTGGCCAGAAACACATCCACTCCCGCCACCCCCACCAGGCGGCCGTCGCGGCGGATGGGTATGCCGGCCCCCATGGCCATCACCTCGGGGGCATCGACCCAGTTGTAGATGCTGGTCCAGACCGCCCGGCCGGCGGTGAGGGGCTCGTTGTACCAGCCATCGCCGCGGAAATCGGCAAACGGCTTGATGCGATGTAACGGTCCGGGAGCACCCGTGGCATCGATCCGGTACATCTCCAGGCGCTCGATGGTGGCGGCTGGAGCCACCTCCAGGTAGGGCTGTGGGTTGAGGTTATCGGCCTGGCCGACGCCGATGAAATCCCCATTGGCCAGTCCGTAGTTGAGATAAGGAGCTTCCGGGAAGATGCGATGCAGCTGCCACAGGTAGCGGGTGGTGGCGGCTCAGTCCTGCGGCTGGAGGGTGCCATCGGCCACCGCATCGGCCATGGTGGCGATCACCTGCTGGGGCACCCGCAGGTAGGCCCGCAGGAAATCCACCACCTGCCGCATCGTGCGCTCCTCGGACACGCGCGCCATCTGATTGGCCAGACGCTCATTGCTCTGGAAGCTCACCAGCGTGATCAGCCCGGCGGTGCCTGCCATCTGCAACAGCACCGGCACCACCAGCAGACTGCGCAGGCTGAGAGTTCGCTTCCACCACCTTGGCGGAGCTGCAGCATTGCCCATCGGCTCAGCGCGACGCCACTCAGCTGTCCTCAGAAGCCACGCCGCGCACGATGCGGGAGAGCTCGCTGCGCTCATCGCTGGAGATGCGGTGGGGCACGCCGCTGATGATGCGCTCGAAGTTGGAGAAAGAATCCTTGATCTCCGGGCCGTTGCTGGTGATCACGAATTCACGGATGCCCTTGTCGTGCCAGGAACCGCGCATCTTGAAAACATTCAGGGCCCGCGCCATCTCACCGCGAATCTCCACATACTGCAACAGCAGGATCGTATCGGTGATCGTGGAGATATGCGAATCAGTGATCGAGTGGCTGCCCATGAACTCTTCTGAGGTATTGGTGAAGAAGCCGGCGATCTCCTCCTGCTTGGCATAGCCCGTAACCCCGATTACAAATTGGCGGAAGGCGTTGTGGCTGACGCCCCGCGCCAGGGCCGATAGCGAATCGATCGCCATGCGCGAGGGCTTGAACTGGCTGATCTCGGTCTTGATGATCTGCAGGTGATCCTCGAGGCCGGTGGATTCGGGATAGGCGCAGATGATCTTCAGCAGGCCATCCTGCTCCATCTGCTCAAAGTCGATCCCCCAGCTGGTGGCATTGCGCAGCAGCTGGGCCCGCGATTCCTCATAGGCAAACAGGATCGCCCGTTCCTTCGAGCGGCAGGCATCCTCGATGAATTTGCTCACCAGCAGCGTCTTGCCCGTGCCGGTGGCACCGGTGGCGAGGATGATCGAATCCTTGAAGAAGCCGCCGCCGCACATCTCGTCGAGACGGGGCACACCGGAGCTGAGCCGCACGTTCGACGAGCGCTGGGTGAGCCGCATGGCCCCGAGAGGGAAGATGCTGACGCCGTGGCTGCCCATGGTGAAGGGGAACTCGCCCTTCATGTGGGTGGTGCCCCGCAGCTTGAGGATCTCCACCGTGCGGCGGCGCCGTTCGCCCTCCAGCACGTTGCGCAGGATCACCACGTTGTCGGAGACGAACTCCTCCACGCCATAGCGGGCGATCGGGCCGTACTCGTCGATGCGCTCGGTGGTCATCAGGGTGGTGACGCCGATCTCCTTGAGCCGGGCGATCAGGCGGAAAATCTCCCGCCGTACCACCGACACGGCGTCGTACTGCTGGAACACCGCGGTGATCGAATCGATCGCCACGCGATGGGCCTTGTACTTGCGGATGGCGTAGTTGATGCGCTCGATCAGGCCGGAGAGGTCGAAGCTGCCCGCCACGTCCTGACCTTCCGGATCGGGGGAGGCATCCAGAATGAACAGCTTATCCTGCTCCACCATCTCCTGCAGATTCCAGCCGAAACTGGAGGCATTGCGCAGGATGTCGAGGGGGGATTCCTCGAAGGTGACCAAGATGCCGGCCTCGTTGAACTGGCGGATGCCGTTGTAGAGAAAGTTCAGCGAGAACACAGTCTTGCCAGTGCCGGAGGTGCCGCTGATCAGGGTGGAGCGGCCGATCGGCAGGCCCCCATGGCAGATGTCATCGAAGCCTTCGATACCGGTCGGCAGCTTCTGCACCTGCATCAGCGGCGAGCCGCCGGGGGTGGTTGGGAGGCTGGGGTCCTGCATCGAAAGGGGGTCCGGGAAGTGAAGAGGGGAAGCGGAAGGGGAGAAGAAACGCAGGCGGGGGGATCAGGGGCTGCCGTCCCCATCCCCGGCATCGGCGGCCGCACCGGGGGGTGCTTCATCGAAGTCGAAGCCCTCCTCGCTGAGTTCGTCGTAGAGCAGATCAAGACCGATCAGCACCCGCTCCCGATCGGAAAGATCGCCGATGATCCGGCGCACCGGCGGCGGCAGGATCTTGGCCAGGGTGGGTGTGGCCAGGATCTTGTCCTCCTCCGCCAGTTGAGGGTTCTTGAGCACGTCGATCACCTTCAAGGCATAGACCCCGCGGAACTCGGTCTCGAGGATGTTGCGCAGAGTCTTGAGCGCGCGCATCGAGTTGGGCGTGTTGCCCGCCACGTAGAGCTTGAGGATGTAGGTCTTGCGGGGGGTCATGGTCAGGGCGCCTCGGGGGCAGCGTTCAAGAAGGGGGAGAGGTTGGAGGACGGCATGTCGGGAGGGCCGAGGGGAGCATCCGGGGGGACGGAGCGTCGGTACATCTCGCAGAGATGGGCCATCACGTCGAGCAGAGCGAGGCGATAATCCTGGAGAAAATCATTCTTGTGTCCCTCCAGCTTGAGTTGCTTCCAGAAACTTTCAATTAGATTCATGTGAATCTCAACAGTTTTCGTGATCGGCAGATCGCTGAAGAATGCCGTGTTCACGAAACTCTCCAGAGCCTGGTTTGCGGCCGCAGGATCGCGGAAGTAGCTGACCAGCAGATCGCGGTAGGTGCGGGTGAGGGAACGCAGGAGATCCTCGCGGTCTGATTCCGGAAGGTTGCGCAGGAAGCGGGAGGGATCCCGCTTGTAATACACGCCCAGGTAGCCCAACCGCCCCTTCAGCCGGTTGTCGAGCTTCCAGCCCTCGCCGGCGCTCTCCCCGGGCCTTGCTGGGCGCTGGCCGGCGGCGAGCCGGCCGCTGCGCAGGAAGCGTGAAACCGCGGCATCGAGGCTGTAGCTCAGCTGCTCCAGCTGGTCGGCCGGCAGGTGCACCTCCGCGTCGTGGTACTCCACCCGTCCGGTAGTGGCACCGATCACCACTGCCGGCAGCAACAGGCCCTGCTCCGCCAGGGCCCGAAGGGAGGCCGCCGCCATCACCCCCTGCTGCAGCAGCACGGCGTCGAAGCCTTCCCGACGCTCCTCCAGCACGGCCACCGGGTCGCGGGAGGGATCGATGGCCTCGAGCTCGTAGCGACCGCCACGGAGCCCCTGGGTGCAGGCCTGCGTCAGGGAGGGATCAAGGAGGAAGCTGGCGATCGTGAGGGCCGGCTCGGGCATCGACAGGAGAGCAGACCGCCTCGCACTGCCTGAATGTTGACAAAAGGCAGGCCTGGCCGTCAAAGTCTTCGTTTGTCTTTCGATTGCCGTGAGTCCAGGCTCAATGGCGCGGGCAAGCGGTTCATCCTGAGCCGTGAGGCCTGCACCAGCCTGGCCATGCCCCCTTTCCGATGAGCGACTCCTCCACCCCTGCGGCCCCCGGGCCCTACGCGATCGTCGAGGCTTCCGGCCAGCAGTTCTGGCTGCAGCCCGAGCGCTACGTCGACCTCGACCGGCTGGCCGCCGAGGAAGGCAGCACCCTCAGCCTCGACAACGTTCTGCTGGTGCACGACGCCAGCGGCACCACCCTCGGCCGCCCCTACGTGGCCGGCGCCAAGGTGGAGGTGAAGGTCCTCGCCCACCGCCGCGGTCCGAAGGTGCTGGTGTACAAGATGCGCCCCAAGAAGAAGACCCGCCGCAAGAACGGCCACCGCCAGGAGCTCACCCGGGTGCTGGTCCAGTCCATCAGCGTCGGCGGCAAGGTGATCGCCTGATCGGCCCTCTCCCCCTCCTCCTTCACCCTCCCCTTTGTTCCCATGGCCCACAAGAAAGGTACAGGTTCCACCCGCAACGGCCGCGACTCCAACTCCAAGCGTCTCGGGGTCAAGGCCTACGGCGGTGAGAGCGTCAGCGCCGGCTCGATCCTGATCCGTCAGCGCGGCACCTCGGTGCTGCCGGGCATCAACGTCGGTCGCGGTTCCGACGACACCCTCTTCGCCCTGGTCGACGGTGTGGTGAGCTTCGACAGCATCAAGCGGGACCTGCGCAACCGCAAGCGCATCAACATCGCCACCGCCTGACCCTGGATCCCTCCCTCTGCGGGTTCCTGGTTCTCGACAAGCCCGCCGGTCTCACCTCCCACAGCTGCGTGGGACGGGTCCGGCGGGCTTTCGGCATCCGGCGGGTCGGCCACGGCGGCACCCTCGATCCTGCGGTCACGGGCGTGCTGCCGATCGCCGTGGGACCCGCCACCCGCCTGCTGCCCTACCTCCAGGGGGACAAGGTCTACCGGGGCACGGTGCAGCTCGGGCTCACCACCCGCAGCGACGACCTGCAGGGGGAGGTGCTGACCACCGCCCCGGTGCCGCCCCTTGAGACAACCGACCTGGAGCAGGCGCTCGTGGGCTTCCTCGGGCCGATCCTGCAGCGCCCGCCTCAGGTCTCAGCCGTCCATGTGGACGGGGAGCGGGCCCACGTGCGCAGCCGGCGGGGCGAGGAGCTCGACCTTGCCCCCCGGCCTGTGACTGTTCACCGGCTCGATCTGCTCGAATGGGACCCGGAACGGGGCAGGTTGGAGCTGCTGGTGGGCTGCTCGGCCGGCACCTACATCCGCTCCCTGGCCCGCGACCTGGGGGAGCGGCTCGGCTGCGGCGGGGCCCTGGCCAGCCTGCGGCGGACCCGGGCCCTGGGCTTCGGCCTCGAGGGCGCCGTGGGACTGGAGGAGCTCGACGCCTCCCCGCCGCCGCCGCTGCTGGATCCGCTCACGGCCCTGTCCCATCTGCACCGTCACCGCCTGTCGCCACCGCAGGCCCTCGACTGGCGCTGCGGCCGCCGCCTGGAGGCCGCCGCCGATCACCCGCCCGGCGGGGCCGTGGCGGTGGTCGGCCCGGATGGCAGATTGGCCGGCATCGCCCGGGCAGACGGCGCCGGCGGCCTGCAGCCGAAGCTGGTCTTCGAGGCAGCGGGCTGAGCGCCTTCCGGGCCCTCCTTCCTCCGATGCACGATCGCAGCGATGGCCGGCCACAGCAAATGGGCCCAGATCAAGCGCACCAAGGCCGTGGTGGACGCCAAGCGGGGAGCGGTGTTCACCCGCCTCGGCCGCGAGATCACGGTGGCGGCTCGGGCGGGGGGGGATCCGGCGGGGAACTTCCAGCTGCGCACCGCCATCGAGAAGGCCCGGGCGGCGGGGGTGCCCAACGCCAATATCGAGCGAGCGATCGCCAAAGGCTCGGGGCAGGCCGGCGGACCGGGCGAACAGTTCGAGGCGGTGCGCTACGAGGGCTACGGGCCGGGCGGCGTGGCCGTGCTGGTGGAAGCCTTCACCGACAACCGCAACCGCACCGCGGCCGACCTGCGGCTGGCGTTCGGCAAGAACGGCGGCAATCTCGGGGAAAGCGGCTGCGTCGCCTACCTGTTCGACCAGCGCTCGGTGGTGGGGCTGGCTCTGGATGGTCTCGACGAGGAGGGGCTGCTGGAGCGGCTGCTGGCCCTGGAGGAGCGCGGCGGACCGGCGGTGCTCAGCTACACCCTCGACAACGGCGCCGCGGAGGTGGTGGGTGACTTCGCCGATCTGGAAGCCCTCCAGGACGGGCTCAGGGGGGTGGGGCTGACGGTACGGAGCTGGGAGCACCGCTGGATCGCCGACACCCCCTGCCGGCTCGAGGAGGTGGAGAGCCTGCGCAGCTGCCTGCGGATGCTGGATGCCCTTGAGGATCTCGATGACGTGCGCAGCGTCACCTCGAATCTCGAAGCCGAGGACAGCCTGTTCGAATCCGCCCTGGCGGCCTAGGTGCCGCGTTGCCCAAGGGCGGCGGCATCGGCGATCACGGTCACGTCGGGGTGGTGCTGCAGCCAGCTGGCGGGCCGTTCCGGCCCGGGGGGCTCCCGCAGGCAGCGGCCCAGGATGTCCGCCTTGGCCGCCCCTGTGACCACCAGCAGAATCCGCTCGGCGGCCAGGATCTCCGCCATGCCCAGGGTGATCGCCCTCGCCGGCACCGCCGCGGGATCCCCGCCGAAGGCCCCCGCGTTCTGACGCCGGGTGGCCTCGGAGAGCACCACGGCGCGGCAGGGGGCCGCGGCGGCGCAGGGGGGCTCGTTGAAGCCCACGTGACCATTGAGGCCCAGACCGAGCACCTGCAGGCCGATGCCGCCCGCGGCCGCCACGGCCTCGCCATAGCGCCTGGCCTCCGTGTCGGGATCGGCGGCCAGGCCATCCGGCAGCCACACCCGGCGGGGGTCGAGGCCCAGCGGTTGCAGCAGGAGCCGGTCCATCTCGGCCGCGAAGGAGCGGGGATCGGCGGGGGCCAGACCCACGTAGGCATCGAGGTTGAAGCTGCACCAGTCCTGTCGCAGGCACTCGGCCTCGTCCTCCGGCAGGTCCACCACCCGCTGCGCCAGCGCCCGGTACACCGGCGCCATCGTGCGGCCCGTTGCCAGCCCGAGGGGGCGATCGGGGTAGCGCTGCCGGTCCAGGAGCAGCCGCTCGGCCACCGCCTCGGCCACGGCGGCGCCGTCCCCGAGCGGCAGGAGGGTGGGCCCGCTGGGCGCGGTGGCGGCGGTCAGCGGGGAGGCCAGGAGATCAGTTGGGCCCCGGGGTAGTAGTGGCTGAGGATCTGCCGGTGACCCTGACCCTTGAGGGCGAGCCCGTAGGCCCCCCACTGGCTCATGCCCACGCCATGGCCGAAGCCCCGGCCGCTCACCAGCAGGGACGGGGCTGGCTGTGGGGGGGGCGGCACCCCGGCCGGGGGAGCGGCTGCCTGCAGGCCGGCCTCCTGGGTGGCCCGGTCGACGGCCCCCTGGATCGGGGCGACCGCGGCCGGGCCCGCCAGAGCGAGTTCTGGGGACGGTGTGCTCTCGAGGAAGCGGAAGCTGGCCATGGTGCTCCGCAGACCGAGCCGCTGACGCAGCTCCGGGCCCGTGAGATCGAGGGCGCCGGAGGGGCCGATGATCCGGGCCCGGCGGATGCGGCCGGTGCTGGACTTGACCAGCACCTCGATCCCCTGCACCCCGCCGGTCTCCGGGAAGACCCGGCGCAGCTGGCCGGGTTCGTAGCGCTGCTCCCACTGCCGAACCGGGCTGCGGTCGTCGAAATCGGGCACGCTCACCAGGTAGGGAAGCTGCCGGCTCCAAAGTTCACCGCTGTTCTCGGTGGCGCCGCCGCTGCTGCTGTGGAACACGGCATTGATCAGGGCATCGCCGTAGGTGAGCACCTGGCCGCGGGTGCGGGCCACCGCCTCCCGTGTGGAGGGCGTCTCGGCGCCCACGCCGCGGTACACCTGGCTGGCCACGGTGGCTGTGAGGTCGAAGGCGGCCGAAGGGCGGCGCTGGCCGAGGGCATAGGTGCGGGCCGCCACGGCCTGGGCCATCAGGGCCGGCAGCGGCCAGCTGGCGGGCATCTCGCTGCCCACCACGCTGGGGAGGTAGCCCTCCACCCCGATCACGTTGATGGCCTGCAGCCGCTCCCCGTCGGGACGCAGGTACAGACGGCCGCGGTAGCGCAGCTCGCCGAGGGCAAAGAGGGAGGGTTTGGAGCGATCCTCCGCGGCCACCGGCTCCAGCCACAGCGGGGCCAGCGGCAGGACCCGGGGCGGTTCGGCCCCCTGGGACCCCTCCACCACCGCCACCAGCGCGGTGGGGCGCAGACCCAGCCGGAGGCGCCGCCAGGCGGGAACCTCCAGGATCGGCCGGCCGCGGCCGTCGCTCAGGCGCAGGGCCCCGCTGACGGCGGTGATCTCCAGGGTGTCGTCCTGCCGCAGCAGCACCCGCACGGGCGGGCCGTCGGCGGCAAGGGCCGTGGCGGCGGCCACGGAGGATTCCGGATCTGCCCGGGGCGGCCGGGCGTCGGCCGCCAGCTCCACGGCTGCCGGCAGCAGCAGGCCGGTGAGCAGCAGCAGGGGCAACCCGGCGCGCCATCCGGCAGCGGGGAACGACACGGGGCAGACTCAGAAAACGGCCCCATCATGGCCACCCCTCACCCTTGACGCCATCCCGGCGCGAACGCCCGCGTGGCAGCATGCGCCGGAGGCGTCCCCCGGCGTGCAGGTCACCTTTCTGGGCACCAGTTCGGGCGTCCCCACGCGGTCGCGCAACGTCTCGGCCGTGGCCCTGCGGCTGCCGCAGCGGGCCGAGCTCTGGCTGTTCGACTGCGGCGAGGGCACCCAGCACCAGTTCCTGCGCAGCGACCTGCGGGTCTCCCAGCTGCGGCGCGTGTTCGTCACCCACATGCACGGCGACCATGTGTTCGGCCTGCCGGGCCTGCTGGCAAGCCTGGGCCTGGCGGGCAGCCGCGGCGACGGCCTCGATCTCTATGGTCCGGACAGGCTGCGGGATTTCCTCGAGGGCGCCCTGCACGCCTCCTCCACCCGGATCGGCTACCCACTGCGGATCCACCGGGTGAAGGATGCGGCCCAGCGCGGCACCCTCCTGCTCGACGACGGCGACATCACCGTGCGCTGCGCCCCCCTCACCCACCGGGTGCCGGCCTACGGCTACCGGGTGGAGCGCAAACCGCGGCCGGGCCGCTTCGACGTGGAGAAGGCCAGGGAGCTGGGCATCCCCTCCGGCCCGGTCTACGCCGAGCTCAAGGCAGGCCGCAGCGTCACCCTCGACGACGGCCGCATCATTCGCGGCGAGGCCCTGTGCGGCCCGCCGCAGCCCGGCTGCAGCGTGGTGTACTGCACCGACACGGTGTTCTGCGAGGCGGCGGTGGAGCTGGCCCGGAGCGCCGACCTGCTGATCCACGAATCCACCTTCTCCCACGGGGAGGCGGAGATGGCGATCCAGCGCCAGCACTCCACCAGCACCATGGCGGCCCAGACCGCACTGGAGGCGGGGGTGAAGCAGCTGGTGCTCACCCATCTCAGCCCCCGCTACTTGCACGGCAACCCGATGACGCCCGACGACCTGGTGGCCGAGGCGCGGGCGATCTTTCCGGCGACGATCGTGGCCCGGGATTTCCTCAGCCTGGACGTCGTCCCGCCCGAACCGGCCGCCACGACGGAGCCTTCCGACTGAGCCTGCAACAGTTCACGTGATTCCGCTCCGGAGGCCCTCTCCCCCGTGATACAAGGTCTCAGTCGCGGTCTCACCGCCTTTCCGCCGGCTTCCTCCATGGCCCCCATCCTCTCCTCAGCCGTTCGTGCCGTCACCCGGCTCCTGCTGGTGCTGCCTCTGGCGCTGCTGGTCTGTTTCGCCGGTCCGGCCTCGGCCGCCCGCTGGGACGCCGCCACCCTCACCGTGCCCGCCGGGCAGGCAGGGACCTCCGTGACCTTCAGCGAGAAGGAGGTCAAGACGGGCCGCAAGCTTTTCAATGAGAGCTGCGGCAGCTGCCACGCCGGTGGCATCACCAAGACCAACCAGAACGTGGGCCTCGACCCCGAAACCCTCGCCCTGGCCACCCCTCCCCGCGACACCGTCGACGCCCTCGTCGACTTCATGAAGGATCCCACCTCCTACGACGGCGAGTACTCCATCGCCGACGTGCACCCCAGCCTGCGCAGCAGCGACGTGTTCGTGAAGATGCGCGACCTCGACGACGAGGACCTGCGCCTGATCGCCGGCTACATCCTGGTGGCTCCCAAGGTGCAGGGGATCCAGTGGGGCGGCGGCAAGATCTACTTCTGATCCCTCCCCAGCCGGGCGACGCCCGGCCTGCTCTCGGCCGGTGTCCCCTCAGGGGCACCGGTTTTTTTGATGGCGGCCCCCGCGCCAAGGGGCAAAAGCCAGGGCCGAGGGCTCAGGGCTGGCAGGCCGGCTGCGGTGGGGCGTCGGTCGCGGGCGGTGGCAGTGGAGGTGGCGGCAGGCCGTTCGCCGCATCCATCGAGCCGGGCTGGCGGCTGTACCACCATTCCTGCAGGGCCGGCCCGAGGCGTTGGGGGAACAGGGTGATCACGGTGCGGGTGGGCCGGGCGCCCGGCTGGAGCAGCTCCACCGCGTAGGAGGGGCAGCGGCGGGCGGCGAGATCGGCCACGAAGCGACGGCCCACCCGCCGCCAGCTCGGCTCCTTGCTGTGCCACGCCAGGCGGCAGCAGGGCCAGGGCAGCTCCTCCCGGTCGAACAGGCGGCAGCAGGGGCCGAGCACGCGGTAGCTGTACTGGCCCCCCAGGCTGGGGTGTTCGCTGCCCGGTTCCAGAACGGTGTGAACCTGCACAGGCGCAGCTGCGGTAACGACACGATGGCGCACCGGCAGGGGCCGGCAGGCCATGAAAAAACCACCCCGAGAGGTGGCGGAGACGACATGGCAGGGTGCCCCAGCCAGACGGCGAGGCACCCCGGTGAGCTCAGTAGAGCTCCTCTTCAGCGTGGGTCTTGAT
>JBJTUJ010000214.1:0-5536 GCA_046080685.1 Cyanobium sp.
GATCAGGCCACGCGAGCGACGCCGGCCCATCCCGACCGTTAACGTCGCCTGGCTTTTGCGATCCCGCCCGCCGCTTCCGATGGCCGTTCTCGCCGCCCTGCCCGTGCCGGTGCTCCCCAGCGCCGCCGTGGCCTACGTGCATTACCTGAGCTTCATGGTCTGCTTCGGTGCCCTTGTGCTGGAACGCCGACTGATTCGCGCCGATCCCTCGCGCGAAGACGCCACATTGATGGTGATCACCGACGTGGTGTACGGCATCGCTGCCCTGGCACTGCTGCTGAGCGGCATCGCCAGGGTGCTGCACTTCGGCCAGGGCTCGGCCTTCTACACCGAGAATCCCCTGTTCTGGGTGAAGGTGGGCACCTACCTCGCCGTGGGTGCCCTGTCGCTCTACCCCACGATCACCTACATCCTCTGGGCGATCCCCCTGCGCAAGGGCGAGCTGCCCAAAGTGAGCGAAGCCCTGGCCAACCGCCTGCGCTGGATCTTGAACATCGAACTGGTGGGCTTTGCCGCCATTCCCTTCCTCGCCACCCTGATGGCCCGCGGAGTGGGACTGACCTGATCGATGGGGGACCCCTGCCGATCGCCCTGCCGGCGGGTCGTGATCGCCGCCGCCCTGGCGGCTCTGGCCCTGCCGATCCCGGCGGTCCCCTTCACTGCCGGTGCCGTCCCTAACGAGCTGGTGGAAGCTCCCCCCCCCTGCAGCGCCCCGCAGGAGCGGCTGCCCCTGGGGGCGCCCACCACCACCGCCGCTCCCCCCGGGCCCATCCCCACGCCTGAGGCCCCCGGCGACTACCGCCATCGGCTCACCCCCTCGCCCTACGGATGGGTGCGCCTGCCGGTGTGGTGCGTGTGGGTGGAGCCGGTCGCGGCCGGCGACGATGCCGCCCATCGGCGCGACAGGCTCTGGCTGGCGGCGGTGGCGGCGGCCCTGGCCGAGTGGGCCCGGGCGGGGGTGGGTGTGCATCCCACCGACGACCCGGAGGCGGCCCAGGTGCGGGTCTGGCGGCGGCGCCCTCCCCTGCGCATGGGCCCCGACGGGAGGGCGCGGGCCAGCCACGGCCGGGCCCAGCTCAGCCTGATGGAGGCGCGCAGTAAGGGGCGCCGCTGGCTCGAGCCGCGGGTGGAGGTGTGGATCGCTCAGGGCCAGGGGGCCCGGGGGCTGCAGGCCACCGCCCTGCACGAACTCGGCCATGCCTTCGGGCTGTGGGGCCACAGCGACGATCCCGGCGATGCCATGGCCGCCGTTCCCGGTGCCAACCCTGTGCTGGAACTGAGTGAGCGCGACCGGGCCACCCTGCGCTGGCTCCAGGCCCAGCCCAGCCGCATCGGCGAACCCCTGGAACCCGCCTCCGGACCCGGCGCTCGTCCCTGAGCCCTCAGCCGGCGAGGCCGGCCCGTGCCGACCCCAGGGCCAGCACCAGCAGGAATCCCAGCGTCTGCACCAGCACAACGCTCGGTCCGGAGGGCAGATCGAAGGCCGCCGAAGCCAGCAGGCCCAGCACCGCGCCCCCGGCCCCGAGGGAGGCCGCCAGCGCCACATAGGAGCCGAAACGCCGACAGGCCAGCCGCGCCGCACAGGCGGGAATCACCACGAAGGCGCTGATCAGCAGCACCCCCACCGCCTTGATCGACGCCGCAACCACCACGGCCAGCAGCACCACGAACGCCAGCCGGTGGCGGTCGGCATCGACCCCGCGGGACACCGCGAGGGGCTCGTCGATCGTGAGCAGGATCTGGCTGCGCTGGCTGAGCAGCAGGTAGCCACCCGCCAGCACCAGCAACGCCAGGATCAGCTGCAGGTCGTGCCAGGTGACGCCGAGGATGTCGCCGAACAGCAGGCGTTCGATCCCCCCCTGCAGGCCCCGGGCCCGGCTGAGGGTGAGCACCGCCAGCGCCAGCGACGACGAGTAGACAATGTTCAGCAGCGCATCGGCCGGCAGCCGGCTGCTGCGCACCAACCGATGCACCCCGAGGGCGAACAGCACCGCGAAGGGGATCAGCACCAGGGTGGGATCGAGGCCCAGCACGATGCCCAGGCTGATCCCCAGCAGGGCGGAATGGCCCAGGGCATCGCTGAAGAAGGAGAGCTGACGCAGCACCGCGAAGCTGCCAAGCACGCCGCCGAGGGCGCCGGTGAGCAGGCCCGCCAGCAGGGCGCGCTGCAGGAAGGGGAGCGCGAGCAGCTCCGCCACCGGCACCGCGGTGCTCATGCCGGCGGGCCGGGGGCGTGGTGGTGGCGGTAGGGCACCCAGTCGCGGCCGTAGACCCGCTCGAGTTCGGCGGCGGAGAGGGCGTGATCGGGACTGCCGGAGCAGCGCAGGCTGCGGTTGAGGCAGAGCACGCGGTCGCTGGTGCGGCGCACCATGTCGAGGTCGTGGGAGACCTGCAGAATCGTCCAGCCCTCACTGCGGCGCAGCTGATAGAGCAGTTGATGGAACTGCTCCGCCGCCAGGGAATCGAGGCCCGCCTGGGCCTCGTCGAGCAGCAGCAGGAGGCGGGGGCGCACCACGCAGAAGGAGAGGAGCACCCGCTTGAGCTGGCCGGTGGAGAGCTCGCTGAGGGCGCGATCGGCGAGATCGGCGCAGCCGGTCTTGGCCAAGGCGGCCGCCACGGCGCTGCGGCGGGCGCGGCCGCCGGTCCAGGGCAGGCTCGGGCCGGGGGGATCCCAGCCCAGACCAACGAACTCCGCCACCGAAACAGGAAAGCGCCCACCGAGGGCAAGGGTCTGGGGGAGGTAGGCCACCTGCTGGCGGATCGCCGCCGGCAGCTGCCCGCGCGGTCCGAGCCGGGCCCCCAGCACCCGCACCTCGCCGGAACGGCGCGGAAGGATGCCGAGCAGGGCCTGCAGCAGGGAACTCTTACCGGCGCCGTTGGGCCCCACCAGGGCGGTGTCGGTTTCCGGGGCGAGCTGGAAACTCACGTCGTCGACCACCGTGACACCCTCGCGGCGCACGGTGAGATCGCTGACAGCGAGCACCATTTCCATCATGGTGATCACCCTACCCGGGGCGGCAGGTCCCGTCAGCCGCCGAGAGCACTGACGAGGGCTTTGCCGTTGCGGCGCATGGTGTCGAGGTAGTGGTCCGGGCCGGCGGTGGTGTCCGGCGGCAGGGTTTCGAGCGGGTCGAAGGCAAGGAGGCGCAGGCCCAGGTCGCTCGCCACGGTCTGCAGATCACCGCCGTGGTCGTGGTGGTGGTGGCCGCCCGGCTCCGCCAGCAGGGCCTTCAGACCTTCAGCGCGGGCCACCGCACCCACCCGCTGCAGGTCGGCGGGGGAGGGAAGGCTGTCGGGGGTTGGCACCAGGGGCTCGGAACGGAGCCGATAGCGATCGGCCAGGTAGGGAGCCAGGTCGTGGGACACCACGAAGCGGCGACCGGCGAAGGGCGCCAGCTGAGAAGCCAGATCGCCGTCCAGCCGCTTCAGCCGGCTGATGAAGGCGTCGGCATTGGCGGCGTAGCGGTCTTGGCAGCCGGGATCGGCGGCCTCCAGGCCGTCGCGGATGGCCCGCACCTGCTGAATCGCCCGCTGCGGATCGAGCCAGACGTGGGGGTTGGGGGTGCCGTCGGGCCCCTTCAGGGGGGTGACGCCGCGGGAGGCCTCGACCCGCACCAGATCGGGCGGCGCGGCGGCGGCGATGCCCGCCTCGAGGGGAGCCTCGAGGCCCAGACCGTTGACCACCAGAATGCGGGCCTTGCCCAGGCGGGCGAGATCGCCGGGGCGGGCATGGCTGTGGTGGGGATCGCCGGCGTCGCTGCTTAGCGGCTCCACCGTGGCGCAGCCGTCGGCGACCGCCCGGGTGAAGAGCGTGAGCGGCAGGGCGGTGGTGAGCACCAGCGGCCGGGCCTGCGCAGCACGGGGTTCGGTGGGGGCTGGCGCAGCCGGCGCCGCCGCCTGCGGCGGGGCGGGACCGGGGGAGCGGGCGCAGGCGCCGGTGAGCAGCGAAAGGAAGACGACGACGCAGGCGACGGCGGGGGAGACCTCGCGGGTGGGCCGGGACGAGGAGGCCATCGATGCGCACGAGAACCGTTCTCATTCTGGCGGACCAGCGTTCCGCCTGCATACGATCTAAGGCCACCACCACCCATCGGAACCATGGAACGGATCGCGGTGAGCGGTGCCTCCGGCAAGACCGGCTGGCGGATCGTGGATGAGGCCAGGCGGCGGGGCCTGGCGGCGACCGCCCTGGTGCGGCCCACCTCCACCCTGCCGCCCGAACTGCACGGGGCCGATGTGGTGCGGCTCCAGCTGACCGACGAGGCCGCCGTCACGGCAGCCCTGCGGGGCTGCGACGCCCTGGTGATCGCCACGGGCGCCCGCCCCTCGATCGACCTGCTGGGGCCGCTGAAGGTGGATGCCCTGGCCATCCGGCCCCAGATCGCCGCCGCCAGGGCCGCCGGGGTGCGCCGGGTGGTGCTGGTGAGCTCCCTGTGCAGCGGCCGCTGGCTGCATCCGCTCAACCTGTTCGGGCTGATCCTGGTGTGGAAGGGACTGGGGGAGCGCTGGCTTGGGGAGAGCGGCCTGGAGTGGACCGTGGTGCGGCCCGGCGGCCTGAAGGAGAGCGAGGAGAACCTGGCGCAGGAAGGCCTGGTGTTCAGCGGTCCGGGGGAACAGGACAGCGACAGCATTCCGCGCCGGCTCGTGGCCCGGGTGTGCCTGGACGCCCTCGAGACCCCAGCCTCGATCGGCCGCATCGTGGAGATCACCAGTCGCCAGGGAGCGCCGGCGACCACCCTGGCGGCCTGGCTCGGGGCGTGATGGCGGGCCGGCTCTCCCGCATGGCGCTGGTGGCCCTGGGGCTGGCGGGCTGCCTCGCCGCCTGCGGCGGTGCTCCCCGGGCCACCGAACGCCCGCCCGCCACGTCGCCATCCAGCCCGCCCCAGGCGGCTGCCACCGGGACGTCGGCCTCCGTCACGTCGCCCACCGCCCCGGAGGATCCCGAGTTCGTGGGCGACACCCGCTCGATCGCGGCCCGGGCTGTGGACGACACCGTGGGGCGGCCGATCGGCCAGGCGCTGGTGGGGCTGGCCAGCCGCTACCTCGGGGCGCCGTACCGCGCCTTCTCTCTCGACAAGGGGCCAGGGGAGCGGCTGCGACTGGATCTCACGGGCTTCGACTGCGTGCTGTTCGTGGAGCAGCTGCTGGGCCTGGTGAACAGCCGCGCCGTGAGCACCCAGAGCGAAGCGGTGGATCGGTTCGTCGATCACGTGCGCAGGCTGCGCTACGACGGGAGCAAGGTCGCCTACTGCCATCGCCATCACTACGTCAGCCGCTGGGCGGAGGCGGCCGAAAGAGCCGGCTATCTGGTGAACATCACCCCCTACCTGCCCGGCGCGGCGACCCGCACCCTGAAGCTGAACTGGATGTCCACCCACCCGGAGGCCTACGGGCCGATGCGCGACCCGGCCAACCGGGCCTGCATCACGGCGCAGGAAAAGGAACTCACCGTTCGCCAGAGCTATCTGCCCCTCGCCCAGCTGCCGGCGGCGCTGCCGTCGCTGCGGGATGGCGACGTGTTCGCCCTGGTGACCCG
>JBJTUJ010000215.1:0-10972 GCA_046080685.1 Cyanobium sp.
GAGCGGGCCAGGCAGCTGCTGCTCGAGGATCGCTCCGGCGAGACACCCGTGGCCATCGCCCGGCAGCTGGGACGGCGCGAGGAGCAGGTGGACCTCCACACGCTCGCCACCCTGCCCCTGCAGGAGGTGGACATGCTCACCCTGGTGCTGATCGGCAACCGCAGCACCTACGTGCGCGACGGCCGCATGGTGACGCCCCGCGGCTATCCCGGGGCCGAACTGGCTTGAGAGGGAAGGGGAATCGGGATGACAGGATTCGAACCTGCGGCCCCTTCGTCCCGAACGAAGTGCGCTACCAAGCTGCGCTACATCCCGATGCGCCGACTTTAGAGGATGGCCCTCCCCGCACTGGCTCGCCGCCGGAGCCCCCGCCGGGGGCTTCCTACAGTTGTGCTCCCCTGCCCAGCACGGTGAGCACCACGGAATCCAGGGTGAGCCCCCCCGCCGGCGTCCCGGCCTCCAGCGGTCCCGACGGCGGCAAGCCGCCCTGGCTGCGGGTGAAGGCGCCCCAGCGCGAGCGGATCGGTGCCGTGGCCGATCTGCTGCTGGACCTGAAGCTGAACACGGTCTGCCAGGAAGCCAGCTGCCCGAACATCGGCGAATGCTTCGCCGGCGGCACCGCCACCTTCCTGATCATGGGGCCGGGCTGCACCCGTGCCTGCCCCTACTGCGACATCGATTTCGATCGCAGCGTCAGGCCCCTCGACCCCACGGAACCGGAGCGGCTCGGAGAGGCTGTCACCAGGCTGGGGCTGAGCCACGTGGTGATCACCTCGGTGAACCGCGACGACCTCGCCGACGGCGGGGCGAGTCAGTTCGTGGCCTGCATCGAGCAGGTGCGCCGGCGCTCCCCCCTCACCACGATCGAACTGCTGATCCCGGATCTCTGCGGAAACTGGGACGCGCTTGCGGCCGTGATGGCCGGCGCCCCGCACGTTCTCAACCACAACATCGAAACGGTGCCCCGGCTCTACCGGAAGGCCCGACCCCAGGGGATCTACGAACGCTCCCTCGAGCTGCTGCGGCTGGCGCGTGAGAACCATCCCGCCGCTTACACCAAGTCGGGGCTGATGGTGGGCCTTGGCGAAACCGACCAGGAGGTGCGCCAGGTGATGGCCGATCTGCGGGCCCATGCCGTGGACATCGTGACCATCGGCCAGTACCTGTCTCCGGGGCCGAAGCACCTGCCGGTGGACCGGTTCGTGACCCCCGAGCAGTTCGAGACCTTCCGCCGTTATGGCGAAGAGGACCTCGGCTTCCTGCAGGTGGTGAGCACACCCCTGACCCGCAGCAGCTACCACGCCGGAGAGGTGCAGCGCCTGATGCGCGAGCACCCCCGCTGAGCGGGCCCCCCTGAGGGGCCTGCTTAGGGGGAGGTGGCTTCAGACCGCCGCCACCGGTTGCCGCTCGGCCAGCCCGAGGGCGGCCTTCTCGCTGGGGGCCACCAGCACACGGAAGCGGGCCTTCCAGTTGCTCCAGTCCGCCAGGATCTGGGCGGCGCGGGTGCTGCCGGTGGCCTCGAGGTGGGCCTCCAGCAGGGGACGCAGCAGGGCCTCCTGCTCAGGTGTGCTGAGCGGACAGAGCTCCACATTCTCGGGATTGAGCAGGGCCGGCAGCCGTCCGTCCTCATCCAGCAGGAAGGCCACACCGCCCGTCATGCCGGCGGCGACGTTGCGGCCGGTCCTGCCCAGCACCACCACCACGCCGCCGGTCATGTACTCGCAGCAGTGGTCGCCGGCACCCTCCACCACCGTGCGGGCGCCGCTGTTGCGGACGGCGAAGCGCTCGCCGGCACGGCCGAGAGCGAACAGCTCACCACCGGTGGCTCCATAGAGGCAGGTGTTGCCGAGGATCACCTTGCTGCCGGGGTCGGAGCCGGCGGCGGGGGGCACCACGGTGAGGCGACCGCCATGGAGCCCCTTGCCGACGTAGTCGTTGGCCTCACCGACAAGGCGCACGTTCATGCCTTGGAGCACGAAGGCCCCGAAGCTCTGACCGGCGGCGCCTTCGAAGGTGAGATCCAGCTGCCCGCGGAAGCCGGTGTTGCCGTGGCGGGCCGCGATCTCACCGGCCAGGCGGGCGCCGACGCTGCGGTCGGTGTTCACGATCGCCAGGGTGCGAGCCACCCTGCCATGGCCGTCGATCGCCGCCACCATCTCGCCGTCGGCGAGAAGAGCGCCTTCGAGGATAGGGCCGTTGCCATGGGCCTCGGAATCGTGGCGCAGCCACGAACGATCCTCGGAGCCCGGAACCGGCTGCAGCAGGCAGGTGAGGTCGAGGGAGCGGGTCTTGGCGAGGGTCACCGCGCGGGGAGCCAGCAGCTCGGTGCGTCCGATCAGATCCTCGAGCCGGGCCACGCCCAGCACGCTCAGCAGTTGGCGCACTTCCTCGGCCACGAAGAGGAAGAAGTTCACCACATGCTCCGGCAGCCCCGTGAAGCGCCTGCGCAAGGCCTCCTTCTGGGTGGCCACGCCCACCGGGCAATTGTTGGTGTGACAGACGCGGGCCATGATGCAGCCCTCGGCGATCATCGCCACCGAGCCGAAGCCGTATTCCTCGGCCCCGAGCATGGCCGCCACCACGACGTCCCAGCCGGTCTTGAGCCCGCCGTCGGCGCGGAGGAGCACCCGGTCGCGGAGGCCGTTCTCCAGCAGGCTGCGGTGCACCTCGGTGAGTCCGAGTTCCCAGGGACTGCCCGCATGCTTGATCGAGCTCAGGGGCGAGGCGCCCGTGCCGCCGTCGTGGCCGGAGATCTGGATCACGTCAGCGTTGGCCTTGGCCACCCCGGCGGCGATCGTGCCGATGCCGATCTCCGCCACCAGCTTCACCGACACCTTGGCGGCGGGGTTGACCTGGTGGAGATCGTGGATCAGCTGGGCCAGATCCTCGATCGAATAGATGTCGTGATGAGGGGGCGGTGAGATCAGGGCGACGCCGGGCTTGCTGTTGCGCAGCCAGGCGATGTAGGGATCCACCTTCGGACCCGGCAGCTGACCGCCTTCGCCGGGCTTGGCCCCCTGGGCCACCTTGATCTCCAGCTGGCGGCCGCTGCGCAGAGACTCGGGGGTGACCCCGAAGCGACCGGAGGCGATCTGCTTGATCGCCGAGCAGGCGCTGTCGCCGTTGCGCAACCCCCGGATCGTGGGCAGGGTGGCGGAGCGCCCCTCCGCATCCACGTCGTCGAGCAGGTGGAAGCGGGCCGGATCCTCACCGCCTTCGCCACTGTTGCTCTTGCCGCCGATCCGGTTCATGGCGATGGCCAACACCTCGTGGGCCTCGCGGGAGAGGGCGCCGAGGCTCATCCCCCCGGTGCAGAAGCGGGTGCAGAGGCTTTCCACGCTCTCCACCTGATCCAGGGGCAGCGGGGCCGGGGCGGGCCTGAGCTCCAGCAGGTCGCGCAGCGAGGTGACCGGCCGGTTTTCGAGCAGGGTCTTGTAAGTGGAGAAGTGGTCGTAGCCTGGGCCGGCCTCCACGGCGGCGTGGAGCGCCTTGGCCATCTCCGGACTGTTGAGGTGGTACTCACCACCGGTGCGGTACTGCACGAAGCCCATGAACTCGAGCTTGGTGCGGTTCAGCTCCGGGTAGGCCTTGCTGTGGAAGGCCAGGGTTTCACTGGCCAGATCGGCCAGGCTCAGGCCCGCCACCCGGCTGGTGGTGCCGGTGAAGGCGAGATCGATCAGATCGGCGCCGATGCCGATCGCCTCGAAGATCTGCGCCCCGTGGTAGCTGGCCAGCAGGGAGATGCCGATCTTGCTGAGGATCTTGCGCAGGCCGTCTTCCAGGGCCCGGCGCACGTTGGCCTGGGCCGCATCGGCCGTGAGGGCGGGCAGCTTGCCCCGCTCGATCAGGGAGCGGGTCTTGGGCTGGGCCAGCCAGTGGCGGGTGGTCTCCCAGGTGAGCCAGGGGCAGACGGCGCTGGCGCCGTAGCCGATCAGGCAGGCGAGATGGTGGGTGGTCCAGCACTGGGCAGTGTCGACCACCAGCGAGCACTGAAGCCGCAGCTTCTTGCGCAGCAGATGGTGGTGCACCGCCCCCACCGCCAGCAGCGGCGGGATGGCGGCGGTGCCGGCGCTGATGCCGACGGCATGGCCATCGAGGGCGGTGCGGTCGGAGAGAATCAGGATCTGGGTGCCGGCCCGGACGGCCGCCTCGGCCTCGAAGCGCAGCCGCTCCACGGCGTGGGCCAGGCCATCCGGGCCATCGGTGACGGCGAGGTGGGTGGAGAGCGTGACGGTGGGCAGCCCCTGGCCGCCCAAGGCATGGAGTTCAGCCTCGTTCAGCACCGGGGTGGCGAGATGCAGCACCGCGGCGCCGGAGGGATCGGGCCGCAGGGCCGATCCTCGGCGGCCGAGATGCATCTCCAGACTCATGACCAGCTTCTCGCGCAGCGGGTCGATCGGCGGGTTGGTGACCTGGGCGAACCGCTGCTTGAAGTAGTCGTAGAGGAGGTGGGGCTTGCTCGAGAGCACCGCCAGGGGGATGTCGTCCCCCATGCAGTAGGTGGGTTCCTTGCCGGCCCCGGCCATGTCCTCGATCACCAGCTCCATGTCCTCGGCCGTGAAGCCCACGGCCGTCTGCCGCTGGAGCAGATCGAGATCGCCGAGGAGCCGCTCCAACTCCCACACGCCGGCCGGGAGGCTGCGGCGGTGCTCAGCCACCCAGGCGGCATAGGGGAGGCGGGCGGCCGTTTCCTCCTTCACCTCCCAGTTGCGCAGCAGGCGACCTTTTTCCAGGTCGACAGCGAGCATCTGCCCCGGGCCGAGGCGCCCCTTCTCGATGATCTTGGTTTCGTCGAGCTCCACCACCCCGGTTTCGGAACCCATCACCACATAGCCGTCGCTGGTGAGGCAGTAGCGGGCGGGACGGAGACCGTTGCGATCGAGCGTGGCCCCCACCATGCGGCCATCGCTGAACACCAGCAGGGCCGGACCGTCCCAGGGCTCCTGCAGGCAGGCGTTGTACTCGTAGAAGGCGCGGATGTCGGGCCGATCGTCGAGCTCGGGCTGGTCGCGGAAGGCCTCCGGCACCAGGGTGAGCAGGCTGTCGGTGATGGGCCGGCCGCTGCGCACCATCAGCTCCAGCGTGGCGTCGAGATTGGCCGAGTCGCTGAAGGCGTCATTCACCAGCGGCCGCAGATCGGCCGCCGCCTCACCCCAGACGGCCTCGAGATTGGCCTCGGCGGCACTGGCCCAGTTGATGTTGCCCAGCAGCGTGTTGATCTCGCCGTTGTGGCCCAGCAGGCGCATGGGCTGGGACAGGGGCCAGCGGGGCAGGGTGTTGGTGCTGAAGCGGCGGTGGTACACCGCGAAGCTCACGGCGAAGCGCTCATCGCGCAGGTCGGCGTAGAAGCGGGGCAGCACTTCCGAGCGCACCATGCCCTTGTAGACGACGGTGCGGGCGCTGATCGAGGCGAAGTAGAGGTCGGGCGTGGCCTCGTTCCACTCCGCCCGCGCCCGGTCGACGGCGCGGCGGCGCAGCCGGAAGAGCAGGGATTCCACGGCGTCGATGTCGCCGGGGGCCGAGGGGGAGGCGTCGGGGGCCACCAGCAGCCACTGCTCGATCACCGGAGCCGTTTCGCGGGCGAGGGGGCCGAGCACCGTGACATCCACCGGCACCTGCCGCCAGCCCAGACTTCGCAGCCCGAGGCGCTCGGCCTCCTCGGCGGAGAAGGCACGGGCCTGGTCACGCCGCTGCGGGTCGGCCGGCAGGAACACCATCGCCAGGCCCCGCACCTGACCCGCCGCCCCCGCGGCCTCCGGCCAGACGGCCTCCAGATAGGACCAGGGGATGGCGGTGAGGATGCCGGCACCGTCGCCGGAATCGGAGTCGCCGCCGCAACCGCCGCGGTGCTCCATGCAGTTCAGGCCGCGCAGGGCCTGCTGCAGCACCCAGTGGTTCGCGCGCCCTTCCAGGTGGGCCAGGAATCCCACCCCGCAGGCGTCCTTCTCACCGGCCACGGCCGCAGGCGCAGGGCTGTCGCGATGGGGCCAGGCGGGATCGGAGGGGAAAGGCATAACCCGGTGGGGGGACGGACGACACGCCGCCGCGCAGGCGCGATGCGGAAGTGAACCAATAATCCTAAGGAGAGGCTGTTTCGTTCCGTTCAGGGGGTCTACCTTTTCCATCTGCGGAACGTGGCGAGGGAGAGAACGGCATGGGCATCACCACCTGGACCGCACTCACGGCAAGCCTGCTGGCGGCGGCCCCTCTCTCGGCGATGCCGGCGGGGCCACCGCCGCCGCCCCCCGTGGTGCCAGGACCCGCCACCCCCGGCCTAAGCCGGCCCACGTCCCCTCCCCTGGAGCGGATCGGCGAGGCGCGTCGCAGCGGCAGCACCGTGGTGATCAACGGCCGGCCCCAGCGGGCCCGCTGGCTCTGGCTGGGGCGCAGCAGCAAGGCCCCCCGCGAGCTGTGGCTGCCCCTGGAGGTGCTGCAGGGGCAGCTCGGGGTCAGCGCCCGCAACCGCCCCGACGGGCAGCTCGATCTGGAGTGGTACGGCCGTGGTCTGCTGGTGCCCCCGGACCGCCAGCGATCCCTCGACGACGAGGTTGCCCTGGAGGTCAGCGGTCTTCTGGGCGCGAACGGCGTGCAGGCGATCGTGCGCGGGGATCGGCTGGAGCTGAGCATGCCCCTGGGGGGCGTGCGCCAGGTGCGCGATTCGGGCCTGGCCGGGGGACGACGGGTGGTGCTCGACCTCGATGGCCCGGCTCTGGTGCGCCATGAGGACGGCACGCTCCTGCTCGGGCTGGGCACCGTCGACCCGATGGCGGAACGGCGCCTGGCCTCCCTGGGCCTGCGGGGAAGCCGCAGTGCCGAGGGGCTGGTGCTGAGCGGCGTCCGTCCGATCCGGGTGTTCACCCTGGGAGCACCGTCTCGGGTGGTGATCGACCTGCCCGGCTCCGCCCTGACTGGCGGCACGGCCGCCGGGTCGGTCCCCAGCGCCGGGGCACCACCACCCGGCACCAGGGCGATCGATCCGCGCCTGCAGGCCCTGCTGGGCCGCGATCTGATCTGGCAAAGGCAGCTGATCCCCATGGGCGGCAGCCGGGTGCGGGTGACCTCGGTGAGCATGGATCCCCGCAGTGCTCCTCTGGACCTGCGCACCCTGAGCCGCCGCGACGGAATGGAAGGGCTGAGCTCCCTGCCGGGGCTGGCCCGGAGCCAGGACGCCCTGGTGGCGATCAACGGCGGCTACTTCAACCGGGTGCGCCGTCTGCCCCTGGGCGCCCTGCGCGATCAGGGCCGCTGGCTGTCGGGCCCGATCCTCGGGCGCGGCGCCATGGGTTGGGAGGCCAGGCAGGTGCCTCGCTTCGGCCGCCTGCGGCTGGATGAATGGGTGAGCGATGCCTCGGGCCAGCGGTGGCCGCTGGTGGCCCTCAACAGCGGCTGGGTGCAGCGGGGCATCAGCCGCTACACAGCCGACTGGGGTCCGGGCTACCGGCCGATCAGCGGCACCGAATCGGCCCTGCTTCTGCGCGGCGGGGTGGTGCAGTGGCGCGCTCAGGGTTCCCAGCTGGCCGCCGGCGTTGCGCTCGCCCCGGGCGACGAGCTGCTGGTGGCCCGCGGCGGCGCCAACCTGCCGGGAAACCCGGGTAACCGGCTGCAGATCGAGAGCCGGCCGAGCGGTCCGGTGGGTCGGGCCAGCCATGTGATCGGGGGCGGTCCGCTGCTGCTGCAGGACGGCCGGATCGTGCTGGATGGATCGGCCGAGGGGTTCGGTGCCGCCTTTCTGCGGCAGGGGGCGCCCCGCACGGTGGTCGGCAGCGACGGCAGCCGCATCTGGCTGGTCACCCTGGAGGGCAGCGGCGGCGACGACCCGGGCCCGACCCTCGGGGAAACGGCCTGGCTGCTGCAGAGGATGGGGCTCCGGGACGCCCTCAACCTCGACGGCGGCAGCTCCACCGGTCTGGTGATGGGCGGGATCCACAGCGTCAAGGGCCGTGGCGTGGGCGGGGCGGTGCACAACGGCCTCGGCCTGGTGCCTGCCTCCCCGGCCCTGGCCGGAGGTGGCCCCGGGTCCTGACGCCCTCCCGGCGGCGGAACTGCCAGAGTGAATTCACATCCGGCATCCGACCGTGCCCAGGGGCCACAGCCTGCGCATCACCTCCGCCGCCGCCGCGGAACTCAGCCGCCAGGCCGCCGTGGCCGGCACCCCAGGCCTGATGCATCTCGACCTGCTGGAGGGCAGCTGCGAGCGCTGGGCGATCCGTCTACGGCCCGGCCATCTGGCGGGAACCCCCGTGGCCAGGGCTGATGGCGTCACCCTGCACGCCCCGCCCGAGCAGACCTCGCTGCTCGCGGGACTGCAACTCGACTACAAGGGGGATCTCAGTGGCGGCGGCTTCCTGGTTCGGGCTGCCGAGGGTGTCATCACCTGCCCCTGCGGTGCCGCCTTCAGCCGCGCGCCTGGACGCGGGACCACGACCCAGTAAGGTGTCGGATTGTCGAAATCGGTCGGACGTCCGACCGGCACACTCCGACCAGCCCTAACGGCCCTCGATGCCCACCATCCAGCAGCTGATCCGCACCGAGCGGCAGCGTCTCACCCGCAAGACCAAGTCGCCCGCCCTGCGCGCCTGCCCAGAGCGTCGTGGCGTCTGCACCCGCGTCTATACCTCCACTCCAAAGAAGCCGAATTCCGCCCTGCGGAAGGTGGCCCGCGTCCGCCTCACCTCGGGCTTCGAGGTGACCGCGTACATCCCCGGCATCGGCCACAACCTGCAGGAGCACTCCGTGGTTCTGATCCGCGGCGGTCGCGTCAAGGATCTGCCCGGCGTCCGCTACCACATCATCCGCGGCACCCTGGACACCGCCGGCGTGAAGGACCGGCGCCAGGCCCGCTCCAAGTACGGCGCCAAGACTCCCAAGGCCTGATCCTTCCGGGCGATGTCGGGCGACGGTCGTCCTCCGGCTCCGGGTCCGCATGTAAGCCTCCACCGTCCCCGTACCCCTTTCCCCTTCCCTCTCCTTTCCGTTCCATGTCCCGCCGCAACGCCGCCGAGAAGCGCCCGGTCCTGCCCGATCCCCAATTCAACAGCCGTCTCGCCTCGATGATCGTGGCCCGGCTGATGAAGCACGGCAAGAAGTCCACGGCCCAGCGCATCCTTTCGGACGCCTTCACCCTGATCAACGAGCGCACGGGCGCCGACCCGCTCGAACTGTTCGAGACGGCCGTGCGCAACGCCACCCCCCTGGTGGAAGTGCGTGCCCGCCGCGTCGGCGGTGCCACCTACCAGGTGCCGATGGAGGTGCGTCAGGAACGGGGCACCGCCATGGCCCTGCGCTGGCTGGTGAATTTCTCCCGGGCCCGCAACGGCCGCAGCATGGCTCAGAAACTGGCCGGTGAACTGATGGATGCCGCCAATGAGGCCGGCAGCGCCGTCCGCAAGCGGGAGGAGACCCACAAGATGGCCGAGGCCAACAAGGCCTTCGCCCACTACCGCTACTGAAGCCCGCCGGCGCCGGATCCCTTGGGCGGGTCCGGCCTGGCGGACCGGGCACCGCCGGTCTGTAGAGTAACCCCCGTTTTTTGCCTTTCCCTTCCTCGGAGAAGACCCCCGTGGCCCGCGCCTACCCTCTGGAACGCACGAGAAATATCGGTATTGCCGCTCATATTGACGCGGGCAAAACCACCACCACCGAGCGGATTCTTTTCTATTCGGGCGTGGTGCACAAGATGGGCGAGGTGCATGATGGCGCCGCCGTCACCGACTGGATGGAGCAGGAGCGCGAGCGTGGCATCACGATCACGGCCGCGGCCATCTCCACCAGCTGGAAGGATCACCGCATCAACATCATCGACACCCCGGGCCACGTCGATTTCACGATCGAAGTGGAGCGCTCCATGCGCGTCCTCGATGGTGTGATTGCCGTGTTCTGTGCGGTGGGCGGTGTGCAGCCCCAGTCGGAAACGGTGTGGCGCCAGGCGGATCGCTACAACGTTCCCCGGATCGTGTTCGTCAACAAGATGGACCGAACCGGCGCCAACTTCCTGAAGGTCTACGAGCAGATCAAGGATCGGCTCAAGGCGAATGCCGCGCCCATCCAGCTGCCGATCGGCGCCGAGGGCGAGCTGAAAGGCATCGTGGATCTGGTGCGCAACAAGGCGATCCTCTACACCAACGATCTGGGCACCGACATCCTGGAGGGCGAGATTCCCGCCGACATGAAGGATGAGGTTGAAGAGTGGCGGCTCAAGCTGATGGAATCGGTTGCCGAAACCGACGAAGAACTCCTTGAGGCCTTCCTGGAGAACGGCGAACTCACCGAAGAGCAGCTGATCAGGGGCATCCGCAGCGGCGTCACCCACCACGGCCTGGTGCCGATGCTGTGCGGTTCGGCGTTCAAGAACAAGGGTGTCCAGCTGGTGCTCGACGCCGTGGTCGATTACCTGCCGGCTCCGGTCGACGTGCCGCCTATCCAGGGCGTCCTCCCTGACGGCACCGAATCAAGCCGCCCCAGCGACGACAGCGCACCCTTCAGCGCTCTGGCGTTCAAGGTGATGGCAGACCCCTACGGCAAGCTCACCTTCGTGCGGGTCTATTCCGGTGTGCTGCAGAAGGGCAGCTACGTTCTCAACTCCACCAAGGACAAGAAGGAGCGGATCTCGCGCCTGATCCTGCTCAAGGCCGATGAGCGTGAAGAGGTGGATGAGCTGCGGGCCGGCGATCTCGGCGCGGTGCTGGGTCTGAAGGACACCACCACGGGGGACACCCTGTGCGTGGATTCCGATCCGATCATCCTGGAATCCCTGTTTATCCCCGAGCCGGTGATCTCGGTGGCCGTGGAGCCCAAGACCAAAGGCGATATGGAGAAGCTCTCCAAGGCCCTCACCTCCCTTTCCGAGGAAGATCCCACCTTCCGGGTGCGGACGGATCCGGAAACCAACCAGACGGTGATCGCCGGCATGGGCGAACTGCACCTGGAGATCCTGGTCGACCGCATGCTGCGGGAGTTCAAGGTGGAGGCCAAC
>JBJTUJ010000216.1:0-12568 GCA_046080685.1 Cyanobium sp.
CGAGCCGCGCCACATCCTCGAGCGGATCGTGTGGGAGAAGGACCGGGAGGTGGCCGCCTCCCGGGAGCGCCTGAGCCTCCAGAAGCTGCAGCAACAGGTGGCCGATCTGCCCGCCACCCGCGATTTCCTCGCGGCCCTGCGCGCCAGCTGCCGCAAGCCGGCGGTGATCGCCGAGGTGAAGAAGGCCAGCCCCAGCAAGGGGGTGATCCGGGAGGATTTCGACCCGGAGGCCATCGCCCGCGCCTACGGCGCCGGTGGCGCCAGCTGTCTGTCGGTGCTCACCGACAAGGCGTTTTTCCAGGGCGGCTTCGAGGTGCTGGTGCAGGTGCGCCAGGTGGTGGACCTGCCCCTGCTCTGCAAGGACTTCATCCTCAGCCCCTACCAGCTCTACCAGGCCCGGGCGGCCGGGGCCGACGCCGCCCTGCTGATCGCGGCGATCCTCAGCGACCAGGACATGGCCTACCTGCTCAAGGTGGCCCGCGGTCTTGGACTGGCCGCCCTGGTGGAAGTGCATGACGCGGCGGAGCTCGACCGGGTTCTGGCCCTCGAGGGCGTGGAGCTGATCGGCATCAACAACCGCAACCTGGCCACGTTCCACACCGATCTGGCCGTCACCGAGCAGCTCACCGCCAGCCATGGCGAGCGCATCCGCGCCAAGGGCTGCCTGCTGGTGAGTGAGTCGGGTCTGTTCAGCCGCGCCGATCTCGACCGGGTGCAGGGCGCGGGCGCCGACGCCGTGCTGGTGGGGGAATCCCTGATGCGTCAGGCGGATGTCACCGCCGCGCTGGAAACGCTGATCGGTGGCTGAGCGTCCGACCAAGCTGGTGGATCTGCTGGTGGTGGGCGCAGGCCCCGCCGGGGCCATGGCAGCCGCCACCGCTGCCCGGGGCGGCCTGGGCGTGTGGCTGGTGGACAAGCGGCAGCTGCCGCGGCACAAGCCCTGTGGTGGCGGCATGCCTCTGCCGGTGCAGGAGGAATTGCGCGATCTGGTGCCCGAGGCGGTGGTGGATACCCGGGTGCGCTGGATGCGGCACAGCTGGCGCTTCCAGCAGGCGGCGGAGGCTTCCGTGGATCCGCCGGGAACGCCGCCGGAGCAGGCGCGGGCACTGTGGATGGTGCAGCGACCCCGCTTCGACCACGCCCTGGTTCAGGCGGCGGCAGCGGCCGGGGCCCGGGTGCTGGAGGGGCACGCCTTTCAGGCGTTGGAGCGGGGTGGCGATGGGGTCACGGTCACGTTGCGCTGCCCGGGCGCCAGCGGCGAGCCTCGCTGCCTGCAGGTGCGGGCCCGCCACGTGATCGGCGCCGATGGGGCCGCCGCTGGGGTTGCCGCCTGTGTGGGCTTGCGGCCCGATCCGCGGGTCGCCCTGGCGATCGAGCTGGAGGTGCCCCACCAGTGGGATCCCGCCGACCCCCTGCTGCGCCCCGATCTGCTCCACCTCGACTATGGGGTGCTGCGCCGCGGCTACGCCTGGCTGTTCCCCAAGGCCGACCACCTCAACATCGGTGCGGGCCTGTTCCATGGCCGCGAGCGTGATGTGCGCCGCGACCCCAGGGCGCGCCAGCGCATCCGCGCCGCAATCGACGCCACCGCCGCCGCGCTCGGGGTGGGTCCCGAGCGCCTGCGAGGGCTGCGCAGCTACGCCCATCCCCTGCCCTTCTGGGATGGCCCCGAGCCCCTGCACACCCCGGACGGCCGGGTGCTGCTGGTGGGGGATGCGGCGGGCCTGATCAATCCCCTGTTCGGGGACGGCCTGTTCCATGCCATCCGCAGTGGCCGACTGGCGGCCGAGGCCCTGCTGGAGGGGCGGCCCGACAGCCATACGGAGCGGGTGCATGGGCTGCTGGCCGACGATTTCGAAGCGGCCCGCCGCCTGGCCTGGATCTTCTACGGCCTGCCCGGGCTCAGCTTCCGCTATGCCATCTCCCAGCCCCGGGCCACACCCCTGGCCGTCCGTCTGCTGGGGGGTGAGCTGTCGTTCCAGGGGCTGGGCCGGCGGGCCCTGCGTCGGATTGCCGGCGGCCTGCTCGGTGAGCTGGGCCTGCGGCCGGCTGTTGGCGGCCAAGGGCAGCAACCCCAGCCATAACAAAGCCTGCCACCGAAGACGGTGACAGGCTTCTGGCCTCGGCCTGAACCGAGGCAGCAACGGCTGGACTCGCTCAGACCTTGCGGGAGTAGAACTCCACCACCAGCAGTTCGTTGATCTCGAGGGCGACCCACTCGCGCTCGCACTTGCCGATCACCTTGGCGGAGAGCTTGGCCTTGTCGAACTCCAGGTGAGGGGGAATGTTGGCCAGACCGGGGAATTCCAGGTTGCCTTCGGCCAGCTTCCTGCTCTGCTTGCGCTCGCGGACGGCGATCACGTCGCCGGCCTTGCACTGGTAGCTGGGAATGTCCACCACCCTGCCGTTCACCGTGACGTGGCCGTGGTTCACCAGCTGGCGGGCGCCGGGCACGGTGGGGCCGAAGCCGAGGCGGAAACACATGTTGTCGAGACGGTTCTCGAGCAGCTTGAGCAGGTTGGTTCCGGTGGAACCCTCCTGGGCGCGCGCTTTCTTCACGTAGCGCACGAGCTGGCGCTCGGAGATGCCGTAGTTGAAGCGAAGCTTCTGCTTCTCTTCCAGACGAATGGCGTATTCGGAGCGCTTGCGCCGGGCTTGGCCGTGCTGACCGGGGGGATAGGACCGCTTTGCGGCCTTCCGGGTGAGACCGGGGAGGTCTCCCAAGCGCCGCGTGATCCTCAGACGAGGGCCGCGGTAGCGAGACATGCTGAACGTTCAAAGGACAGGGACGCCGCCGGATGGGCCATGCTGGACATCGATCCAGCTGGCCCGCAGTGCAGCGCCAACGTTCGATTCTATCCGTTGGCCCCGAGGCCCTTGGTTTCCCCACCCCGCAGGCTGCGGGGCGTTCCGTTCCGCCCGGCGGGCCAGCCAGCCGGGCAGTGGCCTGCCTGCTGCTGGGCCTGATCGTGGCCTATCGCCGCTGGATCTCCCCCTTGCTGGGGCCCCGTTGCCGCTTCATTCCCAGCTGCAGCGCCTACGGGCTGGAGGCGCTGCAGCGCCACGGCGCCTGGCGGGGGGGCTGGCTCACCCTCAGGCGGCTGCTGCGTTGCCACCCTCTTACCCCCTGTGGTTGCGATCCGGTGCCCGAGTGATGGCTGATCTGGTGCTTTACACCCGCCAGGGCTGTTGCCTGTGCGAGGGCCTGGCCGAAAAGCTGCTGGCCCTGCAGCCACCGCCGCAGCTGCGGCAGATCGACGTGGACAGTGATCCGGCCCTACAGCGTCGCTTCGGCCTGGAGGTGCCGGTGCTCTCCCACCACCTCCGCGACGCAGAACGCCTGCTGCCGCGGGTGCCGCCCCGACTGGAGGGGGAGGCGCTGCAGCGCTGGCTGGATCAGCAGGGGGTGCGGATGGACTGAGCGCGGCTGGTGTGACCATGGCCCACTCCACGCTTTGGTTGCCGGTCAGCGGCGCTGGCTTGGATCCCACTTAGAACGGTTCGCATCCGCAACACTTCGCGATGACTTGCCTGCTCCATGCCCTTCTAAGCGAGGTGGGTCTGCAGGTGCCGACGGGGCTGGCCAATCCGGATGTGCGTCTGGTGAGCTGTGATTCCCGCCACCTGGGGCCAGGCAGTGTGTTCGTGGGCTTGCCCGGCACCCAGGCCGATGGTGGTCGCTTCTGGCGTCAGGCCCTGCAGGCCGGCGCGGTGGCCGCCCTGATCGGCGCCGAGGCCGCAGCGGCAGAGCCACCGGGGGCCGACGATCCGGTGGTGGTGGTGCCCGATCCGGTGGCTCGCTGGGCCGGGCTTCTGGCCGCGGCCTACTGGGGTCAGCCCAGTCAGCGGATGGCCCTGATCGGGGTGACGGGCACCAACGGCAAGACCACCACCACCCATCTGATCGAACATCTCGCCGACCATGCCAGCCGGCCCACAGCCCTGTTCGGCACGCTGGTGAACCGCTGGCCGGGCCACAGCGTCACCGCCCAGCACACCACTGCCTTCGCCGACCTGCTGCAAGGCCAGCTGGCCCAGGCGGCAGAGGCCGGAGCCCAGATCGCTGCCATGGAGGTGAGCTCCCACGCTCTGGATCAGCAGCGGGTGGCCGGCTGCCGCTTCGCCGGTGCGGTGTTCACCAATCTCACCCAGGACCACCTCGACTATCACCCCTCCATGGAGGCGTATTTCGAGGCCAAGGCCCTGCTGTTCACTGAGCCGCTGCTGGCGGCGGATGGGGCCCGGGCGGTCGCGAACGGCGATGACCCCTGGGGGGCGCGGCTCGCGCAGCGCCTGGGCCAGCGCTGTTGGCGCAGCTCCCTGGAGGATTCCTCAGCTGAGTTGTTCATCGACGGACTGGCGATCGACCAGCACGGCGTGAGTGGCACCCTGCACAGCCCGACAGGCAAGGGCGACTTCCGCTCGCCCCTGGTGGGCCGCTTCAATCTGATGAATCTCCTGCAGGCTGTGGGGGTCCTGCTGCAGCAGGACCTGCCCCTGGAGTTGGTGCTGGCCGGACTGGCCGACTTCCGCGGCGTGCCGGGGCGGATGGAGCGGGTCTGGGCTGGGGCCACCGGCGACCTCCCTGCGGTGCTGGTGGACTACGCCCACACCCCGGATGGTCTGGACAACGCCCTGCAGGCCTGTCGTCCCTTCACCAGTGGTCGCCTGATCTGTGTGTTTGGCTGCGGCGGCGACCGCGACCGCAGCAAGCGGCCCCAGATGGGGGCCATCGCCGCCCGCTTGGCGGACGCGGTGGTAGTGACCTCCGACAACCCCCGCACCGAGGACCCCCAGCGGATTCTCGACGATGTGCTCGCTGGGATTCCGGCCGGCACCGCCCTCCAGGTGCAGGCCGATCGGGCTGCAGCCATCGCCTCGGCGATCGCAGAGGCAGGCCCCGACGACCTGGTGCTGATCGCCGGCAAGGGGCACGAAGATTATCAGATCCTGGGCACCACCAAGGTGCACTTCGACGACCGCGAGGAAGCTGAAAAGGCCCTGCGCCACCGGACTGTCGCCTGAGGGGCAGGGCTCACCTCGATCACCTGGGCTGGGTGAGCCTCAGCCCAGGTGGAGAGAGCCCACCGTGGTGCCATTGGGGATGCGCAGGTGGTTTTCCCGCACCCAGCCGCCACCATCCAACTCCAGCCAGCCGTTGGCGGCGCACCAGAGAATGCTGAGCCGCCAGTTCGTGGATCTCGGTTTGACCGTGTGCGGCCACCGATCGGCGGCTCGGCGTCGCGGTGGCTGAGTTATTCCTCTGCCTTGCCCCGCAGGGCAGCCCAGCTCAGGCCGGCCAGGCCGATCGGCAGGAGCAGCCACCAGGCGTGCGAGCGGTTCACGGCCTGGGTTTCACTGGCGGCTGTGGCCATCGAGCGCGAGAAGTCCTGGCCGAAGTCGGTGCGATCCGCGCCTTCTTTCAGGGCCTCACCCAGGCCAATCACGCCCTTGCTGGCGCTGTAGGGGCAGGTGAGCCGGGCTTTGTTTACGCCGTCCTTGCTGAGGTCGAGCACGATTTCGACGTGGTCGGCGTCGATGGCCCGGCGGGAGACCACGCTCGACTGATCAGCTCGCCAGCCCGCGCTGGTGGCCTTGTCAAGGCAGGCGGTCTCCGCTTTCTGAAGCATGTCGGCAGGGGCGCTGGCCTGGGCGATGCCGCCTGCGGCCAACAGCACCACGCCGGTGGCGGCGGCCAACAGAGGCCACCGCAGAGCATGAGAAGTGACCGGATTCATGATCACGGGGATAGGGGATAGGTGTGGGTTGCGAGGGATGAATCCTGCATTGCTTTGAGGGCTGTTGCCGGTTCTGCTCATCGGGGCCATCTCCCGGGTCGGGACGGTCCACCCACGGGTTTACCGTATACAGATGTGTGCGAATGACAACACAAAACCAGGAATCTGCTTGTTTGCTTCCCCATTGCCTGCCCTGACCCCGGGAATGGGCTGGCCACTGGCATCTCCTGGGCTGGAAGCGACCAGATCTCTGATCTGAACCCCCCAATTCTCAGGAGCTCGAGTGGCGTTAATTGTGTAATCCTGCGGCACTGGCTGGTTCGGGGTGGCCAAACCTCGGCTCTGGCTGCCACAATTTTGCCGTCCCTGTCGATCGCCCATGGCTTCCAGTCCCTCCCTCGCGAAAAAATTTCTCGCTGAATTGTTCGGCACCTTCTGGCTGGTGCTGGGCGGTTGCGGCAGTGCCGTGCTCGCCGCTGCCTTCCCCTACAACGACGCAGCGGCGAACCCCTTCGGCCTCGGTTTCCTTGGCGTCTCGCTTGCCTTCGGTCTCACCGTGCTCACGATGGCCTACGCCATCGGCCACATCTCCGGCTGTCACATCAACCCTGCCGTGAGCTTCGGCCTCTGGGCCGGGGGCCGCTTCCCGGGTTCCCAGCTGTTCTCCTACGTGGTGGCCCAGGTGCTCGGCGCCATCATTGGCGGCCGCTTCATCTACTTGGTGGCCAGTGGCCGCGAAGGCTTCACCCTCACCGGTAGCAATCCCCTGGCCACCAATGGTTTTCTGGCCCACTCGCCCGGGGGCTATGGCTTCTTTTCAGCCCTGTTGATCGAGGTGGTGCTCACTTTCTTCTTCCTGATCGTGATCATGGGCGCCACCGACCGTCTGGCCCCCACCGGCTTTGCCGGCGTGCCCATCGGTCTGGCCCTCACCCTGATCCACCTGATCAGCATCCCCATCACCAACACCTCGGTGAACCCCGCCCGCAGCACCGGTGTGGCCGTGTGGGCCGGTGCCGAAGCCATGGGTCAGCTCTGGCTGTTCTGGGTTGCCCCGATCGCCGGTGCCCTGCTGGCTGGCTGGGTGTATCGCAACCTGCTCACCCACGAGCCTTCGGTGTAGGGCGTGATCCCCTCGGAGCCGATCTGAGTGGTGATCGGATCGATCTGATCCGTGGGGGTTAGGTCGTGGTGCCCGGGGAGTCCGCTCCCCGGGTTTTTGATGTTCAACTGCGTTGCAGTTCCCGCAGGGCCTGCAGCAACTGCTGCAGGTCGGCTGGGGTGGTGGGGAGGTGGGTACAGGCGCGCAGGCAGGCAGGCTCGGGGAGCGAGCGCAGCCAGATGGCCTGCTCCCCGAGGGCGGTCACCACCGCATCGGGCTGGATGCACTGACCAGCGGAGTCTGCGATGGTGAAGCTCACCAGGCCCGCGGGGGGTGGCTCCTTGAGCAGCAGCTCCACGCCAGGCACCTCCTGGAGGGCCAGCCAGAGCTGGGTGGCGGTGCCGCGGATGCGCTCCAGGCGCTGGTCCGCCGATCCCTGCGCGTCCAGCAGCTGCAGGGAGCAGTCCAGCCCGGCGAACAGGGGGATGCAGGAGGTGGCCACCTCAAAGCGGCGCCCATCGCTGTGGAAGGGGGGGGCTCCGGGGGCCATCTGGGCGCGGTTGACCTGCTCAGACACCAGGCTGCGCCAGCCGATCACCGTCGGCTGGGCTTCGGCCAGGAGCCGTTCCGACAACGCCACGACCCCCAGCCCCTCCGGGCCGCAGCACCACTTGTGGCCGGTGCAGGCATAGATATCGGCGGCCCTGGCGGCGGCCACCACGGGCACTGATCCCAGGCTCTGGGCCCCATCCACGAGAAGCCAGGGTTGGTTGGGATGCGCCCTGAGCCTCTCCCCCACCCGCTCGATCGGCAGCAGCTGACCGGTGTTCCACAGCAGATGGGAGAGCACCACCAGCTTGGTCTGGGGTTCCAGGGCCTGCTCCAGCCGCTTCAGCAGCAGCGTTTCCGTGTGGTCGGGGTTGCCGCGCAGGTCGCTCACCTGGAACTGCCGCACCTGCAGCCCATGGCGCCGTGCCAGTTCCTGGCAGGCCGCCACCACGCCGGGATGCTCACAGTCACTGAGCAGCAGGGCTTCGCCCTGCTGCCAGGGCAGGCCCCAAAGGGGCAGTACACATCCGGACGTGACGTTCTCCGTGAAAGCGAGGCGTGCGGGGGCAACCCCCAGCCAGTGGCCAAGGTGCTCGCGCAGGCGAGAGGTGGTGGCGTTCACCTCTGGCCAAACCGCCGCCGTGAACGGCCCCAACTCCTGGATGGTTGTCCAGCAGCCCACGATGGCCTGGAGGGAGGGATCCGGCAGGGGGCCCTGACCGCCGTAGTTGAAATAGGTCTTGTTGCGGAGGGCGGGCATCATCGCCCGCAGCTGCTGATCACGACCAGGCATCTGGCTACCAATCCTCGGGGGCCCAATCCTCGGGTGGGGGGCTGGCGTTGGCCGAGCCGGGAGGAGGGTTGGCCCAACGTCAGGCGTTCCCACCCTCCACTTGCGATTGCCCCCCGGTGGGGCTTGCCGGCACCGCCGCTCAGATCGACCCGAAGGCCACCTGACAGGCCGCGTTCACCAGCTCAGCCTCGGACAGGGATGTGGGCACCTCGCCATTGAGCAGCCCGTCCTCGCAGTCGGCCTCCATCTCATAGGTGTAATTGCCATTGGCTGCCACGAAGGTGACTTCCGTGCGGTCCCTGGCTTCCACCGATCCGTAGTACAGCTTCATCGAGCTGTTGGGCACCACCACTGTGGTCTGGCGGTCGCGGATGGCGTTGTTCACCGCGTTGTTCACGATCAATGCCGTGGTGAGGGCATTGATCCCCCAGCCCAGGGCCTGGCCACCCCACCAGCTCCAGTTGGAGTAGCCCGAGTTGTACCACCCCCCTCCCCATGGACGGTTGTAACCCCAATTGGGACTTTGGGCCCACATGGGATAGCCACCCCATGGGCGGTTGTAGGAAACCGGGCGGACCCAGATGTTGCGACGCGAGTTGTTGTAGTACTTCCACTGTTTGCTGTCCCAGGATTTCCATTCCTGGCGCTTGGCATTGCGATAGGCCTTGTCCTTGCCCTTCTGCTTGCCGTCATCGAAACCTTTGTCGTAGCCCTTGTCGTAACCCTTGTCCTTGCCTTTTTGTTTGCCGGCGTCGTAACCCTTGTCGTAGCCCTTATCTCGACCCTTTTTCAAGCCGTCATGGCGCCCTTCCTCATAGATTTTTTCCCGTTGCTTATCGGAGATCTTGTTCTTGTTTTGTTCTTTGTCTTTGGAAGTGCTGCTGTGCTGCTTCGTGTTGGGCTGGGAGTTTTGCTTTTGAGTATTTTTCGTGGGTTGGGAATGCTGCTGCTGGCTTTTCTTGCCGGGCTGGGACTGGTGCTGTTGGGTGCTGTTTTTGGTGGGCTGGGAATGTTGTTGCTGGCTATTTTTCTGAGATTTGTTGCTTGGCTGATCTTGTTTTTGCTTCTTTTTGTTCTTTTTGTCGTCGTTGTTGCTTTCGGCCAGCAAGGGGGCCCCTTCACTGGCGAGTGTTGCGCTGGCTTGCCCGGTCTGCATCCGGGGCAAGGCGGCTAGGGCCGGCAGGGTGCTGGTGCTGGTGAGCAGCAGGGTCGCCGCCAAGGCGCCCAGGGATTGTCCGGTTGCTTGGAACCTTGCCATTGGTGGAATTCAACGGGGCCCTTCGGCCCATTCATTTACTGAGGTTAGTCGGGCTGGAAAGGGCGGAAAGCTCAACTGTCCCGCCCTGTTGTAGGCCTTACAGAAGCTGGGCTGTAGGCCTTAGAAAAGCTGGCCCATCATCACGGCTGCAACCGCTGAGAACAGTGTGATCCCCAGGGCGGTGAGCGGATTTTGGCCCTGGGCCACGGCCACACTGGTGACCACACCGGCACCGATGCAGGCCACCGCCAGTTGATTGACCAGATCACCGTGATCGCGGGGGGTGGGGCTGGGGGTCACGGCTGGGGCTGCAGATGCACAGGACCGTAGGGGTGGTGGGCTGGGACGCCATCACCAGGCCGCTGGCTTTGTTACGCCGTGTCGGAGTTCGTCATACCCCGCAATCTCGAGGCCGGCCTGGCTCGGCCGCCCTGGGCCCAGGCCTGCAGCTGCTCCAGCTGCTCCCGGGCCGTGCGCGAGAGGGGCACCACCTGGCTGGCGGCGGCCACCAAATCGGCCTCGCAGAAGTCGCGGGCCTCGGCGAAGGCCAAGTGCATGGCCTCGATCACGGTCTGCTCCAGCTCGGCGCCGGAGAAGCCACCGGTGCGATCCACCAGTACATCCAAGGGGATTTGGTGTTCCGGCCGGCGGCGGCGAAGCTGCAGGTCGAGGATGGCGCGGCGCTCGTCGGGGCTGGGCAGGTCGAGCAGGAAGATTTCATCGAAGCGGCCCTTGCGCAGCAGCTCTCCTGGCAGGCGCTCCACGGCGTTGGCCGTTGCCACCACGAACACGGCGCTGGTTTTCTCTGCCATCCAGGTGAGCACCGTGCCCAGCACCCTCTGGCTGGTGCCGCCGTCACTGCGGGAATCTCCGCCGAAGCCCTTGTCGATCTCGTCGATCCACAGCACACAGGGGGCCATTGCTTCGGCCCGCTGAATCATTTCGCGGGTGCGGGCTTCGGAGGCCCCCACCAGACCGGCGAACAGACGGCCCACATCCAGGCGCAGCAAGGGCATGCCCCAGCTGTGGGCGATCGCCTTGGCCGTGAGCGATTTGCCTGTGCCCTGGGGCCCCACCAGCAGCACACCCCTGGGAAGGGGAAGCCCATAACGTCGGGCTTCCTCGCTGAAGGCCAGGCGCCGTTGTTCGAGCCAGTGCTTGAGGGCATCCAGACCGCCGATATCCGCGGGAGTGGCCTCGGTGGGGCAGTACTCCAGCAGTTCGGTCTTGGCGATGGCCTGGCGCTTCTCCTCCAGCACCTCGGCCAGGTCGTCCGCGCTCAGCCGGCCGCGGCGGGCCAGGGCCCGGGCGGCCAGCTGGCGCACCCGCTGGGCGCTGAGTCCATGGCAGGCGGCGCTCAGCTGGTCCAGCACCCCTGGTTCCAGGGGCTCACCGCAGGCCTGGGCGATCGAACTGAGCAGCTCGCCGATCTCCTGGGCGTCGGGCAGGGGCAGTTCCAGCACGGTGATGCTGTCGTCCAGCTCGGGGGGTAACTGCCAGTTGGGAGCGGTGATCACCAGGGTGCGGGCACTCCGGCGCAGCACGCCGGCCAGATTGCGCAGGCGTCGGCAGACGCCTGCGTCCTCGCAGTAGCGGTGGAAGTCGCGCAGCAGCAGGATCGCCTCCTGTTCGGCCGGCAGGGGATCGAGGGCGGCCAGGGCTGCCATCGGGTTGCGGGCCGCCTCCGCTTCGCGGTTGGGGACACCGCGCAGGCCGTCCACAAAATCCCAGCGCAGCAGGGGGCGGTTGCCCAGCCGTTGGGCGGCCTGTTCCAGCAGGCGTTCAACCCGCTCCTCCTCCAGGCTGCGGATCCAGAGGATCGGCGTGCGCGAGCGGATCAGCAGATCGAGTTGGTCGGTCCAGCTGCCGGCGGCGCTCATGGGGCCTCGGAATCCTCGCGCCGCAGGGCCTGCAGGGCGGCCCAGCGGGGATCGATGCCGCTGGCGGAGCTGCCCCAGCTGGCCGGTCCCGGGCAGTCGGGGCCGCAGCGGTTGACGGCCGGCAACTGCAGACTCAGCTGTTCGAAGGTCCAATGCCCGGGATCGAAGCTGCCCTGGGGATCGAGACTCTCGCTGAGGGCGTCGGGGTCGAGATCGAGCACCGCTTCCCCCCCCTCGATCAGGCTGGTTTCCAGCCCCTGCTGGCGAGCCTCCTCGCCGAGCCAGAGCAGCTCGTGGGACTGGAAGCTGAGGGGATGGTTGAAGTGCTGCAGGCAGCGGTCGCAGCAGAGGGTCACGATCGTGGACGCCTGGCCATCGACTTCAAGCACATTGCCGCGATGCACGGCTTGGACATGGCCGCGCACGGGGGTGAGACTCGCCAGATCAGGCAGCGGCTGATCAATCTCCCAGCGACGGCCCCCAGCCAGGCCGTTGAGCTCCTGGATGGCCACCGGCCGCAGAGGGTTCACTTCTTACCCTTGGGCTCAAAGGGCAGGCGGTCGCCGCTGGCGGTGGCACTCACGGTCACGGCCTGCTGGGCCATCTGCTGGTCGAGGATCTTCTGGAGGTTGTCCGGCAGGGCCTCCCGGCTGAGCAGGAAGGTTTGCAGGGCCTGGAAGATATTGGCCACCACCATGTAGAGCAGAACGCCGGCCGGCAGGGGGAAGAACAGGAACATCGCCGTGATCATCACGGGGGTGATCTTGTTGGCCGTGGCCTGCTGTGGGTTGGCGGGCATGCCCATGCCCGAGAGGATCTGGGAGATGAACAGGCTGGCGCCGAAGGCGGCCACCAGGAATGCGATATCCCAGTTGATGCCGCCATCACCCATGAAGCCCACCTGGCCGAGGGCCTGGATGAACAGGAAGCCGGTGCGGGCGGCCAGGCCGGGCACCTTGGCCTAAACCGTGGCATCCCCAGGGGTTAGGGCGGCGATGGTTCCGTTCTGATCCACGCTCACCACGCCCTCGCCCTTGGTGACGCTCCAGCTGGGCGCGAAACGACTGCCGTTTTCAGCCCCAGCCAGCACGCTGGTGAAGCTGGTGCCCTCCTTGGTGTGCAGGTTCACCGTGGTGGTGTCCCCCACGCCGAGCTTGGTGCCCTTCTCCAGGGTGCCGATCACCGGCACATGGTTGGTGGCGGTGACGAAGATCGAGTGGCTGGGGCTGTTGAAGGTGCGGGGCTCGA
>JBJTUJ010000217.1:0-5877 GCA_046080685.1 Cyanobium sp.
GTCCGAGCCCGAGGCGAATCGTTCCACCGACTGGGCCTCCACCTGTTCAAGCGGCACCACCCGGCTTCGCTCGGCGAGCGACTCGAATCGATGCGTGGGTATGTGTTCGGCATCTGCGGGGGGTTGCAGATGCTCGGCCGCCAACTGTTGGATCCGCAGGGTCTGGAGGGACTCGGCCCCTCGGCGGTGTCGGGATTGGGTCTGTTGCCCCTTGAGACCGTCTTCTCCCCGGAGAAGACCCTGCGGCGCACCCGGGGTCGTGCCCTCTGGCCCCCGGAGGGGGGTGCGCTGGAGATCGAGGGCTTCGAACTTCATCACGGTCGCAGCCTTTCCGAGGCCTCGCCGCTCGCCGATCCGGGTGGACTGGGGTACTGGCAGCCCTCAGGTGCGGCAGGGGGTGTGGTGGCGGGCACCTACCTGCACGCCATCTTCGAGAACGGCCCCTGGCGTCGGCGCTGGCTCAACCGGCTGCGTCAGCGCCGTGATCTGCCCCTGCTCAGCGAGCATCAGCCCCACCACGGCCGCCAGCGCGATCAGTCGCTGGATCGTCTTGCCGATGTCTTCGAGGCCCATGTCAACCTCAACCCCCTGCTGGGACACTCATCTTCCCGGTAGGTTCGAACTCCGTCCCAGCCGTCGGCATGGCCCCTGCCCCCCCACCTGTGGCGATCCAGTGGCCCGACGGCCGCCGCAGCACAGCCCCGTCCGGAACGGACTGGCTGCTGGCGGCACGGAATGCGGGTGTCACCATTCCCACCGGTTGCCTGGGAGGCAGCTGCGGCGCCTGTGAGATCGAGGTCAACGGCATCCTCGTCCGTGCCTGCATCGCCACCGTGCCGCGCCCCTCGCGCGGCGAACTCAAGGTGACCTACGCCGATGATCCCCACTGGTGAGGGCGGCCAGCACGCTGCGGGCCCTGTTCATCGCCGCCTCCACCACCACGTGCATGTCCATATAGCGGTATTCAGAGAGGCGTCCACCGAAGATCACGTGCGGTAGCGCCTCGGCTCGCTCCCGGTAGCGCCGGTGAATGGCCTGGTTGGCATCGCTGTTCACGGGGTAGTAGGGAATGGCCCCGTCCTTGCAGGGTTGGGGGTATTCCCTCGTCACCACGGTGACCTCGGAGCGCGAACCCACCGGATCGAAATGCTTGTGCTCGATCGTGCGTGTATGGGCCGGGTCGGCATCGCAGTAGTTGATCACCGCGTTGCCCTGGTGGTTCTCGCTGGCGATCACGTCATGCTCGAACGCCAGCGATCGGTACTCGAGATGACCTTCCTCGTGGCTGAAGAACGCATCGATGCAGCCCGTGAACACCACGCAGCGGGCTAGGCCATCGAGGGCGGAACGGTCGGTGAGGTAATCGATGCCGAGCCGCACCTCGATGCCTTCCAGCATGTTCTCGAACAGACGGGTGTATCCGCCGATGGGAATGCCCTGCCAGCGGTCGTTGAAGTAATTGTTGTCGTAGGTGAAGCGCAGCGGCAGGCGCTTGATGATGAACGCCGGCAGTTCGCTGGGATCTTTGCCCCACTGCTTGCGGGTGTAGTGATGGATCAGGGTTTCGTAGATGTCCCGACCTACCAGGGACAGCGCCTGCTCTTCGAGGTTGGTCGGATCCCCCATGAAGCGCTGGGCATCGATCGTGGCCCTGGCCTCCGCCGGTGTGCGCACCTGCCAGAGCTCATGGAAGGTGTTCATGTTGAACGGGAGGGAATAGAGCCTTCCGCCAGAAAGAGCCTTGGGTGAATTGATGTAGTTGTTGAACTCGGCAAAGCGATTCACGAACTCCCATACGTGACGGTTGCTGGTGTGGAAGATGTGGGCGCCGTAGGCATGAACATGGATCTTCTCCCGCTCTTCCGTGTAGCAGTTGCCGCCGATGTGCGAGCGTTGATCGATCACCAGCGGGCGCAGTCCCGCATCGGCCGCCAGCCGCGCGAAGGTGGCGCCATACAGGCCACAGCCCACGATCAGCAGGTCGTAGGGAGGGGGATCGGCGATCGCCGGCAGCCCCTCCAGAAAGCGCTGCGCCTGTGAGGTCATGCGGGGTTGACCTCGCCCCCGCTTTGGATCAGGCCACCGCCCAGCAGCACCTCACCGGCGTAGAACACCGCCGCCTGGCCCGGGGTGATCGAGAACTGGGGTTCGTGGAAGTGCAGCCGGCAGCGATGGGGGCGATCGGCGGCGTGATCGCTGTCGATCGCAGGCAGCGGCCTCAGCAGGGCGGCCACCGGTGCAATACGGTAGCGCACCTGCACGGCCACCTCCAGGGGAGCCTCTGGAGGGGCGACTGACACCCAGTTCACCGCCCCCACCTCGCAGTGGGAGCGGGCGGCCTCTGCCCGCGGGGCCACCACCACCCGGTTGCGGGCGGCATCGAGGGCTACCACGTGCAGCGGTTCCTTCCAGGCCACGCCAAGCCCACGACGCTGACCGATCGTGAAGTGGTGGATGCCGTCGTGACGCCCCACCACCGTGCCGTCGGCCAGAACGATCTCTCCAGCCTGCGGCGTGAGATGGGCATCGAGGAACGCCCGCATCGAGCCATGGTGATCGGCCAGGCAGAGGTCCTGGCTCTCGGGCTTGGAAGCGGTTCGCAGCCCCAGCCGGGCGGCCTCGCTGCGCGTGTCGGCCTTGGTGAGCTCTCCGAGGGGAAACACCAGACGGCCGAGCACGGCCTGGGGCAGGTCGTAGAGGAAGTAGCTCTGGTCCTTGTGGGCATCCAGCCCCCTGAGGAGCTGATGGCGCTCTCCCGGCTTGGCGGCGGGATGCACCCTGGCGTAGTGGCCGGTGGCGATCCGCTCCACCCCCAGCTCCTGGCGGGCCCAGGCCAGCATCGGGCCGAACTTCACCTCCCGGTTGCAGCGGGAGCAGGGAAGTGGGGTGATGCCGTCGGCGTACCCCTGCACCAGCAGGCCCACGATCTGGGTGCGAAAGCGCTCGCGGGAGTCCACCACATGGTGCGGGATGCCCAGCTGCTCACAAAGACCGGCCGCATCCACCAGCCCCTCGGCACAGCAGGACCCCTTGCCGCTCATCAGCCAGAGGGTGAGCCCTTGCACCTGCCAGCCCGCCGCCAGAAGCAGGGCTGCGGTGAGGGAGCTGTCCACGCCTCCGGAAAGGCCCACGGCCACGCGCCGATCCCCCGGCCAGGCCCGCAGGCGCCCGAGCACAGCTGCGCCGGCCGGGGTGGCGCCGATGGCTGCCGTTGTGTGGGGAATCGCAGGGGTTGAAGTTGTGGCCACGGGGAGCGGGAAGGGGACCGCCGGGCTCGCGCCGGACCAGTTGTTCCCCATCATGAAGGGACGCCGCCCAGCTCCGCCGTGTCCCAGCGGACCACTCCGGCTCCCTGGCCCCCCCGGGATGCCGACCACCTGCTGGTGAGCAGGTCCCAGATGGCCGCCCTCGAGGAGCAGCTCTTCGCCAGTGGTCTGCCCGTGGAGGCCCTGATGGAGAAGGCAGCCCTGGCCGTGAGCCGCCGCCTGATCCAGCGACTGGCCCGGGTGCGCCAACCCGGCGTCGCCGACCCGGGCGTGATCGTTCTGGTGGGCCCCGGCCACAACGGCGGCGATGGGCTCGTGGTGGCGCGCGAACTTCACCTCTGCGGCCATCGCGTGCGGCTGTGGTGTCCGTTCGAGCGTCTGCGGCCGCTGACCGAGGCCCACGCCCGCCATGCCAGCTGGCTGGGGATCCCCCGGCTGGAGGCCCCTCCCGATCCCGGCGATCCTGCCCTCTGGGTCGATGCCCTGTTCGGCATCGGTCAGAGCCGGCCGCCCGGTCCCACCCTCGAACCGCTGCTGGCGGAACGCCAGCGCCAGCGGCCCCATCAGCTGGCGGCGATCGATAGTCCAACGGGTCTCTGTGCCGACAGCGGTCGCTGCCTGGGCGAGGAGGCGGCCACGGCAGGGGTCACCTACACGATCGGGCTGATCAAGCAGGGCCTGGTTCAGGACCGAAGCCTGGCCCGGGTGGGCCGGCTGGAGCGGATCGACCTCGGATTGCCACCGCATCTGCTGGAGACCCTGCCGGTCAGCCAGCCCCTGGGGCTGGGCGGACGGGGGAGCGGCCGGGCGGATGTGGGCCGCGCACCGTGGCCCGTTCCGGATCCTGCGGCAGGAAAGTACGGCCGTGGGCGCCTGCTGGTGGTGGCTGGCAGTCTTCAGTACAGGGGAGCTGCCCGGATGGCCCTGGCGGGCGCCTCCGCTGCCGGCGGCGGCAGCCTGCGGGCGATGCTGCCCGCCGATCTGGCGGAGGGGCTGTGGGCTCTGCAGCCGGAGGTGGTGCTGGAGCGCTCACCGGACTGCGATGCCGACGGGGCGCTTCGTCTCGATGGCCTCGATCACTCCGTTCTTGAACGCTTGGATGCGGTGTTGCTGGGACCGGGCATCGGTGCGGCCTCCCGTGCCGAGGACGTCGGGCCTGGTTGGGAGACCCTCGGTCGCTTCCAAGGCCTGGTGGTGCTCGATGCCGACGGGCTCAACCGGCTGGCCGCCGGAGCCGCCGGCGTTCCCGGCGAAAGCTGGTTGCGCCGCCGATCAGGTCCCACCTGGCTGACTCCGCACCGCCAGGAGTTCGTCAGGCTGTTCCCCGATCTTGCGGCGGCGGAGCCGCTGGAGGCAGCAGCCTTAGCTGCTGCCCGCACGGGTTGCAGTGTGCTGCTCAAGGGGGCCCGCAGCGTGGTCGCCGCCCCGGACGGGCGGCGCTGGCAGCTGATGCAGGCCTGCCCGGCAGCGGCACGGGCTGGGCTGGGGGACGTGCTGGCGGGTTATGCCGCTGGGCTGGGGGCGTTGGCTGCCGGAGCAGGCATGGGGGCCGATGCCCCGCTGCTGGCCCTGGCGGCCCTGGCTCATGCCCGGGCCGCTCAGAGGGCTGCGCGCCGCTGGGGTTCGGGTGGGGCCACGCCACTGGCGGTGGCCGCCTGCCTGGCCGATGCCGTGGCGAATTGAACAAAGAGACAAAAGGAAACCCGGGGTCAACAAGCGGTCAAACCCCGCACTCGCCGCAAGTGCCTTGTTCGCTGAAGCGCAAACTTCACACTGTCAGCCCATGCACAGCGGTGCATGTGTTCGTTTGCGAGTAAATTCTAAAAGGTTTCTGAAGAGACCACAGCTCAAGGCAATCGGGCGAGATAGTAGCCCCCTCACTGCTCTAAGCCCTATGACTGCCTCTTCGGTCAGGTCGAGCGACGGCTCCGGACGCAGGAGTGCTGATTCCATGACCTGGTACTTGGCTTCGATCGGCCGGGAACCCCTGCTCACCCCCGCCGAGGAGATCGAGCTCGGCAATCAGGTGCAGGCCATGATGCAGTTGCTGGAGGAGAAGAACGAAGACCCCACGCCCCACGAGCGCAAGATCATCAAGATCGGTCGCCGTTCCAAGGAACGGATGATGAAGGCCAACCTGCGTCTGGTCGTGAGCGTTGCCAAGAAATACCAGGGCAAGGGTCTCGAACTGCTCGACCTGATCCAGGAGGGCTCGCTCGGGCTCGAGCGGGCCGTGGAGAAATTTGATCCCACCCGCGGCTACAAGTTCTCCACCTACGCCTTCTGGTGGATCCGTCAGAGCATGACGCGGGCGATCGCCTGCCAGAGCCGCACCATCCGGCTGCCCGTGCACCTGAGCGAGCGTCTCACCACCATCCGGCGCGTCAGCCTCGACCTGGCCCACAAGCTGGGTGCCATGCCAAGCCGTCAGGAGATCGCCGAGGCCATCGACATGCCGATCGAGGAGCTGGATTCGCTGCTGCGGCAGTCGCTCACCACCTCCAGCCTCGATGCCCCGATCCACGCTGAGGAGGGAAGGAGCTTCCTTGGCGATCTGATCGCCGACGGCTCCAGCGAGGAGCCGCTCGAGCAGGTGGAGCGCGGCATCCAC
>JBJTUJ010000218.1:0-3971 GCA_046080685.1 Cyanobium sp.
CGGCCCTGCTGGCGGCCCACCCCGGCGAGGTGCTGATCGACGCCCCGGCGGCCAATCCCCACGCGGCAACGGTGCTGGCCGGGCGCGGATTCACCGCGGTGGGGGAGACCCTGCGCATGTACCGCGGGCCGGTGCCCCGGCTGCCGCTGGAGGAGATCTACGGCCTGGCCTGCCTCGAGCTGGGCTGAGTCAACGGTCCTACGATCCGGCTTACGCCGCTGCCACCGTGATGGGCGCCGAGCCGCTGCCGATCGCCAGGCCCGATCCCGGGCGCGGCGGAGCGGATGCGCTGCTGCTGCCGGCGATGGCCAACCGCCATCTGCTGATCGCCGGCGCCACCGGCACCGGCAAGACGGTGAGCGTGCAGCGGATCGTGGAGCAGTTCAGCCGCATCGGCGTGCCCAGCCTGCTGGCCGACGTGAAGGGCGATCTCTCCGGCCTGGCCCGCTCGGGCGGCTCGAATCCGGCGATCGAGCAGCGACGCGCCCTCCTTGGGCTGGACCCGGCCGGGGAGGCGGCCTGCCCGGTGGAGTTCTGGGACGTGTTCGGCGAGCAGGGCCATCCGCTGCGGGCCACGGTCTCCGAGCTGGGGCCGCCGCTGCTGGCCCGCCTGCTCAACCTCAACGACACCCAGGCCGGCGTGCTCAGCCTTGCCTTCCGCGTCGCCGACGACCAGGGCCTGCTGGTGCTGGATCTCAAGGATCTGCGGGAGCTGGTGCGCCATGTGGGCGAGAACGCCCGCAGCTACCAGGCCACCTATGGCAACGTCTCGGCGGCCAGTGTGGGGGCGATCCAGCGGGCCCTGCTGGCGCTGGAAGACCAACACGCCGATCTGTTCTTCGGCGAGCCGGCCCTCAACCCCGCCGACCTGCTCCAGACCGACGGCGAAGGTCGGGGGGTGGTGAATCTGCTGGCAGCGGATCGGCTCCACCGCTCCCCGAAGCTCTACGCCACCGTGCTGCTCTGGCTGCTTTCCTCGCTCTACGAGCAGCTCCCCGAGATCGGCGATGGCGAGAAGCCCCGCCTGCTGCTGGTGTTCGACGAGGCCCATCTGCTGTTCGACGGCGCCCCTGCCGTGCTGGTCGACACGATCGAGCAGGTGGTGCGCCTGATCCGCTCCAAGGGGGTGGCGCTGCTGTTCTGCACCCAGAACCCGATGGATCTGCCCGATCGGGTGCTCGCCCAGCTGGGCAATCGGGTGCAGCACGCCCTGCGGGCCTTCACCCCGGCGGAGCAGAAGCAGGTGAAGGCCGCCGCCACCTCCTTCCGCGGCCAGCCGGGTCTCGATGTGGCGCAGGCGATCGGCGAACTCGCCGTGGGCGAGGCGCTGGTGTCGTTCCTCGACGGCCAGGGGGTGCCCTTCCCGGTGGAGCGGGCCTGGGTGGTGCCTCCAGGCAGTCAGGTGGGGCCGATTGAGGCGGCGGAGCGCCAGGCCAGGATCGCGGCGTCGCCCCTGCAGCCGGTGTATCGCGTGCCGGAAGACCGGGAGTCGGCCTACGAGCTCCTGCGACACCGGGCGGAGGCCACCACGGCGAGGGCCGCCGCCTCCAAGGAGGAGGAGCGGCTGGAGCGCACCGAGGAACGGGAACGGGCCCAGGCCCGCAGGCGCGCCGAGCGGGAGAAGGAGCGCCTGCTGCTGTCCATGGCCGGCGAGGCGGGCCATCTGCTGGGAGGCCGCACCGGCCGCAGCATCGCCCGCGGCCTGATGGGGGGGATCCTGAACCGAGGGTCCTGAGCCGGGGGCCCTGGCAGGGGGCTTGCCGTTCAGCCCCGCAGGGCCGCAAGGGCGCCCTGGCCGTGCAGCTCCGCCAAGGCGTCGTAGCCACCGATCCACTGGCCGTCGATGAACACCTGGGGCACGCCGCCATGGCCGCTGCGGCGCGCCAGTTCCTGGCGTTCGGCACTGCCCTCCACCTGCACCACCCGGTGGGGAATGCCGAGGGTGCGCAGCAGGCGCAGGGCCCGGGCCGACCAGGGGCAGCCGCTGGCCACGGCGATCTCCACTCGCGGCTCCGTCGGCGGGGTGCTGGGGCGCTCCAGCGGCGCAGCCACCGCAGGGGCGACCACCGCAGGGGCGGGATCGGCGGAGCTGAGAAAACCCACCAGCAGATCGGCGCCCTTCAGCACCAGCGTGCCGGGCTCCAGGTGGCCGCCCCACACCTGGCAGGCGCCGTCGGAGAGGCTCAGATGCAGGTGCACCCCCTGGGGCGACAGCGTGCCCTGGAGGGTGATGATCTCCAGATCACCCTCCAGCACCGTGGGCCCGGCTTGCCCCGGGCATTGGAAGGCGGCGCGGGAGAGGTTGCCCACCACGCCCAGCACAAAGCCCGAGGCGTTGCGCTCGATCGCCAGCTGCTCAAGGCTGCGGCGCAGATCGCTGCCGGGGCCGAGCTTCAGCGCCTGGGGTCGCATGGCGGGACGGGGTGGAAGCAGGGGGCCAGCGTACGGGGGAGGGTTTCCCCGCCCTGGCCTGCCGGACGCCATCGATAGGGTGAGTCACACCACCCGAGGGTTATGGCCGAAGCGTCGCCCACAGCCGTGCGCCAGACCCTGTTGCGCTGCCTGCGGGAGGACCCCGGCCACCCGGATATCCCCGCCCTGGTGGAGCAGCTGGAGCGGGAGCAACCCGCCGATCTGGAGGCGGACGGGGCCCTGCTGACGGCGGTGTGGGAGCTGCGCTGGAGCAGTGCCACTCAGCCCTGGCTGAAGCAGGCACCCTGGCTGGAGAACCTGCAGGTGCTGGATCCCGGGCGAGGCCGCGGCATGAACCTGCTGCGCCTGAAGGGTCCCCTGGGCGCGGTGGCTGCGATCTCGGTGATCGCCGAGCTGGCGGTCATGGGCCGGCAGCGGGTTGAGGTCACCTTCCGCCGGGGGGGCTGGATCGGGCCCCGGCTGGGGGGGCAGCGGCTGGAACTGCTCGCCGCGGTGAAACAGAGCTTCCCTGCGTGGCTCGACATCACGGTGCTTGACGCCGAGATGCGCATCTGCCGTGGAAATGCCGGCACCGTGTTCGCCCTGCTGCGACGGCAGGATCTTGAACCTGAAGATTTGCTGCCGGGTGCTGCCACCCCCGGGGCCAACAATTAAACCAGTTCATGTCCTCCGGGGCCCTCGACCCCCTAGGATCAGCAAGAATCCTTAACAAAACGGTTGCCGCCGATGTTCACGCTCGAAAAAGCCTCCCAGATCTTCCCGGAAACCCTTGCCGCTGACGCGGTTCCGGCGATCACCGCTCGCTTCCGTCTCCTCAGCGCCGAGGACCAGCTGGCCCTGATCTGGTACGCCTACCTCGAGATGGGCACCACGATCACCATCGCCGCCCCCGGCGCCGCCCGCATGCAGTTCGCCGAGCCGGTGCTGCAGCAGATCAAGGCGATGGGCTTCCCGGAGCAGAGCCAGGTGATGTGCGACCTGGCCAACAGCGCCGACACCCCGATCGGCCGCACCTACGCCAACTGGTCGGTCAACATCAAGCTCGGCTTCTGGTATCAGCTCGGCCAGTGGATGGCCGCCGGCCTCGTCGCCCCGATCCCCGAGGGCTACCAGCTCTCCGCCAACGCCGCAGCCGTGCTGGCTTCGGTGAAGGGTGTGGAGCAGGGCCAGCAGATCACGCTGCTGCGCAACTTCGTGGTCGACATGGGCTACGACCCCGCCAAGGGCGAAGGTCAGCGGGTGATGGAGCCCGTGGTGGCCCCCACCCCGGAGGAGCAGCGCAAGAAGGTGTTCATCGAGGGGGTGATCAACCCCACGATCAATGCCTACATGGATTTGCTCAACGCCAATGATTTTGATGCGTTGATCGCCCTGTTTCTGCCCGATGGCGCCCTGCAGCCCCCCTTCCAAAAGCCGATTGTGGGCACGGAAGCCGTCCTGCGCTTTTTCAAGGAAGACTGCCAAAACCTCAAGCTCCTGCCCGAGCGGGGCTATTCCGAACCGGCTGAGGGTGGCTTCACCCAGGTGAAGGTGACGGG
>JBJTUJ010000219.1:0-7923 GCA_046080685.1 Cyanobium sp.
CTCCACACCGCCCACACCTGCTCCACGGGGGCGTTGATCTCAGAGGTGACGCTGTGCTCGAGCCAACGGCCCATGGTGTTCAGGAGGAAGAGAGGGAAACCGGGTCGGCGACCGCGGCGTTGCTGGCGAGCTGGGCCTGCCGCCCCAGGATGGCAGCCGCCGCCAGCCGGCCACTCATGGTGGCGCCCTCCATCGAGTCGATGTAGTCCTGCTTGGTGTAGCTGCCGGCCAGGAAGAAATTGGCCACCGGCGTGCGCTGATCCGGCCGGTAGGGCTCCATGCCCGGCGCTTCGCGATAGAGCGACTGGGCCAGCTTCACCACATTGCTCCACATCAGGGTGAGGCCGGCGGCGGAGGGGAACAGGGCGCGCACCTGGGCGTCGGTGTGGGCCACGATCTCCTCGGTTTTCTTCGGGATCCAGGGATCGCCGGGGGTGAGCACGCACTGCAGCAGCGAGCCCAGGCCCTCCTTGCGGTAGTCGACCGGGCTGGCCAGGGCCAGATCGGCGAAGCAGCTGAAGTCGGCGTCGGCCGTGTAGAGCAGGTTGTCGAGGCCGGTGGGCTGGTGCACATCGACGCGGGCGGCGGCGGCAGCCGGGCTATCGCCCAGCTCGGTGACCCAGCCGTCGTAGCGCAGCTGCACGGTGGCCACCGGCACCGCTTCGAGTTTGTAGATGTGGTCGAACAGGGGCCAGCGGCGCCAGGCCGCCGGGACCATCCGCTGGATGCCAGGCACATCGCAGGCGGCCAGGTAGGTGTCGGCCTGCACGGTGATCTCGCCCTCGGGAGTGCCGAGTTTGAGGCCGCTCACCCGGGTGGCGGTCTGGCCATCGTCTCCGGGGGCGCCCTCCTCGAACAGCACCTCGCTAACGCGATGGCGCAGGTGCAGCTGGCCGCCGCGCTGGGTGATGTAGTCGAGGATCGGGCCAGTGAGCCAGCGGTGCGGGGAGCCCTTGAGCAGGTTGAGCTTGGAGGCCTCGGTTTTCGCTGCAAACATCATGAAGATGGTGAGCATGCAGCGGGCCGAGATCGCCTGGCAGTCGATGAAGCCGAGGGCGTAGGCGATCGGATTCCACATCCGCCTGATGCTCTGCTCGCTGCCGCCGTGGCTCACGAACCACTGCTGGAAGCTGATGCGATCCAGGGCCCGGATCGTCTTCATCGCCCCCTCGTAATCCACCAGGCCACGCACGATCGGGCTGGTGCCCAGGGCCAGGCCGTTGCGCAGCTTGTCGATCCAGTCGAGCTGGGGGGTGGTGAAGAAGGCCTTGAGGCCGTTGAAGGGGGCTCCGAGGGCGAAGCGGAAGTCGAGCTCGCGCAGATCGCCGCCGGTGTTCACGAACAGGTGGGTGTGGTCCTTGGGCAGCAGGTTCTCAAAGGCTCCCACCTTGCGCAGCAGGGCGAACAGGTTGGCGTAATTGAAGAAGAACACATGCAGCCCCATCTCGATGTGGTTGCCGCCCTCATCCACCCAGCTGCCCACCTTGCCGCCCATGAAGGGGCGCGCCTCGTAGAGATCCACCTGGTGACCGGCGTCCACCAGATCCACCGCCGCCGCCAGACCGGCCAGACCCGCACCCACAATGGCGACGCGCACCCTGCTGCTCCCTTTCACGTGCGCACGACTCTATGGAGACGACTGCCCGGCCGGTGACGGCTTTCTCTCCATAGAGTGCCTGCAGGTGTCCCGAAAACCGGCCTTCTCCCCATGAGCAGCGACACCGCCGCGGCCCCCGCTGCCACTCCCGCCCTCCCGTCCATCGCGGACCCGTCCATCGCCGCCCCGTCCTCCCTGGAGGCACCGGTTCCCCCGGCATCGGATCCTGGTCCGGCCCACACCGGCGTGGATGGCAGGGGAATCCGCATCGGCGAAGCGGCGATGAAGCAGCTGGGTGTCCTGCTGCATCAGCAGGGTCCGGAGGCGGTGCTGCGGGTGGGTGTGCGCTCCGGCGGCTGCAGCGGCATGAGCTACACCATGGATTTCGTCACCGCCACCAACATCCGCGCTGACGACGAGGTTTACGCCTACGAGCCGGAGGGCGGGCCCGCCTTCAGGGTGGTGTGCGATCCAAAGAGCCTCCTCTACATCTACGGCCTTCAGCTCGACTTCTCCAACGCCTTGATCGGGGGCGGCTTCAACTTCACCAACCCCAACGCCACCCAGACCTGCGGCTGCGGCAGCTCCTTCGCCGTCTGAGCCCCCTTTTGACGGCGTGGGATTCTGAAATTCGCGATCCCTGCCCGCCCCCGCCATGACGGACGCCACCCTCGACGCCACCGTCGACACCGCTAACGACGCCACGACCGACGTCGCCTCCGACGCTCCCGTCTCCCTGTTCGACCAGGCCATTGCCCGCTACCAGCAGGGGGCAGAGCCGGAAGACCTGATCGACGATTTCCTCACGATCACGGCCCAGTCCTCCCGGCAGTCGGCCGGCTGGACCTGCCTGGCCTGGCTGCAGCTGCTGCTCGACCAGCCCCGCACCGCCCTGCAGTCGGCCCGAACCGCCGTGCGGCTCAACCCCCAGGATCCGCAGGCCCGCATCAATCTGAGCGTCGCCATGCTCGAGACGGGTGCCAAGGGGGTGCGCGAGCACATCGAGATGGTGCAGCGCGTCGTCCAGATCGCACCGGAGCTGGCGGCTGAACTCAACGACTCGATCGCCGACGGCCTGCGGCGCCGGCCCGGCTGGCAGGCCCTCGAGAAAGTGAAGGCCTGGCTGGAGGCTTGAGCCGCGTTCTGCTGCTGAGCAACGGCCACGGGGAGGACCTCAGTGGTGCCTTGGTGGGGCGCGTGCTGCTGAAGGACGGGGTAAGCGTCGCGGCCCTTCCCCTGGTGGGGCACGGCCGTGCCTACCGGCAGGCCGGCGTGCCGGTGCTGGGGAGCACGCGCGAGTTCAGCACCGGCGGCCTCGGGTACACGAGCCTCACGGGACGGCTGACGGAGCTGATTCAGGGGCAGGTGCTCTACATGCTGGGCAAGGCCTGGCAGCTCTGGCGCCACCGGCGCCGTTTCGATCTGGTGGTGGCCGTGGGGGATGTGGTGCCGCTGGTGGGGGCCTGGCTTACCGGGCGACCCGCGGCCGTCTACCTGGTGGCCTACTCGAGCCACTACGAGGGCCGGCTGCGGCTCCCCTGGCCCGCCGGCCCCCTGCTGCAGCGGCGCCGCTGCCTGCGGGTGTGGAGCCGCGATGCCCTCACCGCGAGCGATCTCAGCGAGCAGCTGGCTCGGCCCGTGACCTTCCTCGGCAACCCTTTCCTCGATCCGGTGGCACTCGAACCCCCGGCCCACGAGGCGGCCCCGCCCCAGGGGGCCGAGGGAATCCCCAGCCTGGGACTGCTGCCCGGCAGCCGTCTTCCGGAGGCGGCGGCCAACCTGGAGCTTATGCTGCAGGTGCTGGCCCGGTTGCCCGCGCCGCTCCTGTCGGCCGGTGCCCTGCGGATTCGGGCCGCCCTGGTGGGTGACCTGCACGCCGAACGGGTGGGGCAGCTGGCAGCCGCGCACCAGTGGGATCTGGAGACCCGGATGGAGCGGGCCGGCGGCACGGCCACGGTGCTGCGGCGGGGCGGACTGATGCTGGAACTGGTGTGGGACGGCTTCGCCGGCATCCTCGCGGGCAGCGATCTGCTGCTGTCGATGGCCGGCACTGCCGCCGAGCAGGCGGTGGGGCTGGGGCGTCCGGTGCTGCAGCTGGCGGGACGGGGACCCCAGTTCACCGAGGGCTTCGCGGAAGCCCAGCGACGGCTGCTGGGCCCGGGGGTGATCTGCGCCCCTGGGGTGCCGGGGAGCGAGGGCGTGCTGGCCACCACCGCCGCCGAGGTGGCCGCCCTGCTGACCGAACTGCGGGATCCTGAGCGGGGGCCGCGCTGGCGGCGGCAGCTCGCCCAGATCGGGCAGGAACGCATCGGTCGCCCCGGCGGCAGCGAGCGGATGGCGGCAGCGATCATGGAGCTCCTCCCCCCCATCGAGCCTGCCCCCCATGGCTGAACCCTCCGCCCCCGGATCCGCCACCGCGCCCACCACCGCACCCCTGGCGCGCCTCAGGGACCTGATCGATCGGATCCTGGTGGCCGATGTGTTCCTCGTGGTGGCGGGGGCCCTCTGGTTCGGCCTGGCGGTGGTGCTGCACGGCCGCGGCATCGATGCCCCCCTCACCACCTTCCAGCGCCTCTGGGAACCCCTGTTCACCCCGGCCATCGGCCTGTTGATGGCCGCGGCCCTGATCAGCGGAGGCCTGGGTTGGTGGCAGCGGCGAGGGCAGCGCTGAGTTCGGGGTAGTGGAAGCGGAAGCCCTGGGCCTCCAGGTGCCGCGGCAGCACCTGCTGGCCCTCCAGCACCACCCTGGCGCCGTCGCCGAGCAGCAGGTGCAGGATCGGCCCGGGAACCGGCAGCAGACTGGGACGCCCCAGGGCCCGCCCCAGGGTCGAGGCGAAGGTGGCCATCCGCACCGGCGTTGGCGCCACGGCGTTGTAGACCCCGCCAAAGGATGTGTCCTCGAGGGCGGTGGCGATCAGCCGGCAGAGATCGTGGCGGTGGATCCAGCTCATCCACTGCCGGCCGGAGCCCAGCGGCCCGCCGAAGCCGGTGCGGAAGACCGGCAGCATCTTGCCAAGGGCGCCGCCCTCCGGACCCAGCACGATGCCGATCCGCAGCTTCACCACCCGGCAGGGCGCGGGAGCGGCGTCGGCGGCTTCCTCCCAGGCCCGGCAGAGACGGCCGAGAACGTCATCGGCCCCTGGGCTCTCCTCGCTGAAGCGGGCCTCCAGGTCGGTGCCATAGAAGCCCACGGCGGAACCGTTCACCAGCACCCCCGGGGGCTGCCGCAGGGAAGCCATGGCCCCCACCAGCAGGCGGGTGGTGGTCACCCGGCTGTCCAGCAGCAGCTGAAGATGCTGGGGCGTCCAGCGCTTCTCGGCGATCGGCTCCCCGGCCAGGTTCACCACCCCCTCGGCCTCCGCCAGCGCACGCCGCAGATCCTCCCGCTGCCAGGAGGCCGGTTCGGAGGGATCGAGCCGCAGCCCCACCAGCCTGTCGCCCATCAGGGACGGGAAGGGCCGCTCCCGCCGGCTCACAAGGGTGAGGGAGTGGCCGAGCTCCAGCAGGAACGGCACCAGTTCGCGGCCGACGAAGCCCGAACAGCCCAGCAGCAGCAGACGCATGCCGTTCCCCACCGATCAACCGGCCGAGGCTAGGCCGAGGCGTCGGGCGAGGGTGGGACTCACCGGCAACCGGCGGGGAGGCGGTTCTAGCCTGCCGCCAGTTGGTGCCTCTGTCATGGCCGAAACTCCTGCTGCCGCGCAGTCCGCCAAGCCTGCGGCCGAGCCCGCCACAAAGCCCTCAGCAAAGCCCGCGGCGCCCGCCGCCCTCAAGAAGGGGGCCCTGGTGCGTGTGAGCCGGGCGGCCTACGGCGGCAGCCTGGAGGCCGCCGCCAGCGATCCGGCCCCGCCCGCCTACATCTTCGAAGGCCCCGGCGAGATCCTGGCGGTGAAGGGCGAGTACGCCCAGCTGCGCTGGCGCCGCCCCGTTCCCGACGTGTGGCTTCGTCTTAACCAGCTGGAGCCATGGAACGCCGCCTGAGTCAGAGGTCGAGGCGGCGGCGCTCCTCCTTCAGCCGGCTGCGCCGATGACGCGCTTCCCGCAGCATCTCGCGGCCGTCCCGCAGATAGCCATCCACATACCCCATCGTGTAGCGCTCGAGTTCGGTGAGGGCATCCTTCACCTGGCTGAGGCAGTGGTAGAGGCTCAGGCCGAAGCCCCGGGCCGAGGCCGGACAGGCCCTTGAGCGATAGAGCGTCTCCACCTTGTCCAGGCGGGTCTGGCTCTGCTGGAGGAAGTCACAGAAGGCCTCCATCAGGGCATCGTCGTAGGGGTCGGCCGAGAGCGCCCGCAGGGCAGCGGGGAAGGGGTTGATCACCTGGCCCAGCAGCCGATCGACGGGCGCGTACACCTGCTGCAGCCAGGCGGCCAGATCCTGATCGCGGTGGCTGGAGTGCCGGGCGCCGCCCCCCCTCCCGGTGGGGGCGGTGGCGACCGCTGTCTGCGCGGGAGCGGTGGTGGCCCCGTCGTAGTGACGGCGGCGTTCGCCATCCCTGAGCACCTCCCAGGCGGCATTGAGGGCCAGGATGCGATCCGCCTCTCCCCCGGCATCCGGGTGATGCTGTTTCACCAAGGCGCGATAGGCCGCCTTGATCTCGTCATGGCTCGCCTGCGGCGAGACCCCGAGAACCCTGTAGTGGTCGACGTCGCACCCCGCGGCGAGGGGCCGCTGGGCGGTGTCGCGGGGGGGAGCAGGCAATGAGCTGGAGCGAACGGTCCCCAATCATGGAACCGCACGCCCTCGGGCGAAAAGCGAAACGCCACGGATGCAAGCCGCGTGAAGAGGGGGGACAAAAAAAAAGCCCCCCTGACGGGGGGGCTGGGTAACGCCAAGAGGCAGACGAAGGATCAGAACTTGAACTGGGTCTGAACCAGGGCACCGAAGACGTTGCTGGTCTCGCCAGGAGCGGTGTATTGGCCACCGGGGCGGCTCAGGTAGAAGATCGCCGGGGTGACGCTGATGTTGTCGGTCACCTGGAACTTGTACCACCATTCCCAGACGTAGTTGCCGTCATCAGGAGTGTTGCCATCGCCTAGGCTGGTGGCGAACACCGGCTGGCCGACAGCCATGCCGAAGGCATTGCCCTTCCAGAACACATTGCCCCACTCCAGGGCCACAGCCCAGGACTGACTGGCGGTGATGTTGCTGGCCCGGTTGTACGACGTGATGACGTTCGAATCCTGGGTGAGATCGTTGTAGCCCCAGCCGAGGCTCACCGAAGGAAGCCAGCCGTTGGAGGAGGGCTGCCAGGCCGCCGTCAAGGCGTAGTTGTTGGAGTAGACGGAATCGTCGGCATCACCCTGGGGAGAGCAGGGCTGGTTCTGGTTGGCGAACTGGGTGCCGCGGCGGAAGTTGATTCCGCACTGGCCATAGCGCCAGGCGCCGGTGAGGGCGAAGTTGGGCCCGGCGAAGCCGAGCTGCGTCAGGAAGCTGCCGCGGCTGACGTCGGTCATCAGACCGCCACCATCGGCGTTGGAGGTGGGGTTGGCGTTGTCACCCCGGGGGGCCACATAGCTGGTGGACACGGCGAAGAAAGGATTGCCCTTCTTCACCTTCTGCTTCCACATGGCACCGAACGTGGCACCGGTGGCCTTGTTGTAGGTTCCGGGAGAACCGTTCAGCGTGAAGACGTCAAGGATGTTGGTGCCTTGGCCGCCATAGAACCAGGGGCGAATGGCCAGGAACTCGGTGTTACGGGCCTTGGCGCCGAACAGAACCGTGAAATCACGCCCGATCGGGAAGCGGTAGTAAAGACGGTCGATGTTGACGACGTCGCCGCCACCGACAGGAGCGAAGGCCCGATCCAGGGCCATCAGGTTGTAGGGCTGCCCGTTGAAGGAGCTGTTGGCGAAGTTGCCGCTGCGCAGACGGGTATAGAGAAGGTCTTTGCCGGTGAAGCTGGTGGACAGGTTCAGACGGACGTCATAGTTGAAGACAACAGCGCCCCAGTTCTCGCGGTTGGTATCCGGATACTTGTTCCGTTCCGCGGCTGGGATGCCGGTGGGATCGGCGTAGAAGCCGTAGGGCGCGTCCTGGCTGCCACCGAAGGCGTTGCCGCCCACCACGAAGACCACATCACCCTGCAGTTTGGTGGTGGTGGAGAACTGGGTGGCTTCCAGTTCACCCACCTTGGCCTCGAGGCCATCCACACGGCCACGCAGCACGGCGAGTTCGTTCTCGAACTCCTTCATCAGGCGCTTGAGCTCGTCGGTGACGTCGGTGATCCGATCGAGGCAGGCGTTCAGCAGGGCGGCCGCTTCATAGCGGGTCATCGCCTGGCCGCCTTTGAAGGTGCCGTTGGGGTAGCCGGCCACGCAGCCGTAGC
>JBJTUJ010000220.1:0-4395 GCA_046080685.1 Cyanobium sp.
CCAGGCCCGCGACCTCTCCAGCGAGCATCCCGGCAAGCTCCATGAGCTGCAGCGGCTCTGGCTGATCGAGGCCGTGAAGCACAACGTGCTGCCCCTCGACGATCGCTTCGCGGAGCGGGCCTCTCCCGTTCTGGCGGGGCGTCCGCTGGCGGTGAAGGGCAACCGCCAGCTGCTCTTCGGCGGCATGGGCCGGCTGCCGGAGAACGCGATCATCGACTACAAGAACCGCTCCTTCGCCCTCACCGCCGAGCTGGAGGTTCCCGAGGCAGGCGGCGATGGCGTGATCGTGGCTGTGGGGGGAATCATCGGCGGCTGGGCGCTCTATCTCAAGGAGGGCCTGCTCAAGTACGTCTACAACTTCTTCGGCCTCTCCCGCACCGTCATCGAAGGGGCCCCCGTTCCCCCCGGGACCCACCAGGTGCGCCTGGAGTTCGCCTACGACGGCGGCGGCATCGCCCGCGGCGGCGGCGTGAGCCTGTTCATCGATGGCGCGAAGGTGGGTGAGGGCCGCGTCGAGCAGACGGAGCCCTTCGTGTTCTCCGCCGACGAGACCTGCGACATCGGCTTCGATTCGGCTTCCCCCGTCTGCCCCGATTACCGCACCGGCGCCCTGCGGGGCAATGTGAACTGGGTGGAGTTCGACGTGGGGGAGGCCGCCAGCGACGCCGACCACATCATCGATCCCAGCGAGCGCCTGCGCATCGCCCTTGCCCTCCAATAACGCCATGACCCTCACCGAATACCCGGCCGGCAGCGCCTTCCCCGGCCGGATCGATCGCACCGTGGAGCAATCCGTGCCGGCCTGGCCCGCCCGCCAGCGGCCGGCGGCGGGGGCCACGAACGTGGTGCTGCTCGTGCTCGACGACACCGGCTTCGCCCACTTCGGCGCCTTCGGCGGCACGATCCGCACGCCCCACCTCGATTCGCTGGCGACCGGCGGCCTGCGCTACGCCAACTTCCACACCACGGCCCTCTGCTCCCCCTCGCGGGCCTGATTGCTCACCGGCCGCAACCACCACTCCAACGGCATGGCCTGCATCACCGAGGGGGCGACGGGCTTCCCGGGCAGCAACGGCCTGATGCCTTCCGAGAACGGCATGCTCTCGGAGATCCTGCTGCAGCAGAGCTACAGCACCTACTGCGTGGGCAAGTGGCACCTAACCCCGGGCCAAGAATGCTCCGCCGCCGGCCCCTACGAGCGCTGGCCCCTCGGGCGGGGCTTCGAGCGCTTCTATGGCTTCCTCGGAGGCGACACGCACCAGTACGACCCCGAGCTGGTCTACGACAACCACACGGTGGAGCCACCGAAGACTCCGGAAGAGGGCTATCACCTCACGGAGGATCTGGTGGACCGGGCGATCGGCTTCATCGCTGACAGCCGGCAGGTGGACCCGCAGAAGCCCTTCTTCCTCTACTTCGCTCCCGGCGCCATGCATGCGCCCCACCATTTGCCGAAGGAGTGGGCCGATCGTTATGCCGGCGCCTTCGACGACGGCTGGGATGCCTACCGCGACAAGGCCTTCGCCCGGCAGAAGGAGTTGGGGGTGATCCCGGCTGATTGCGAACTCTCGCGCCATGACCCCGACGTGAAGCCGTGGGACCAGTGCAGCGCGAAGGAGCGTCGCCTCTATGCCCGCATGATGGAGGTGTTCGCCGGCTTCCTCGAGCACACCGACCATCACATCGGCCGTCTGCTGGCGTTCCTGCGCCGCATCGAAGCCTTCGAGAACACCCTCTTTGTGGTGGTGTCCGACAACGGCGCCAGCTCCGAGGGTGGTCCCACGGCATGGTGAACGTGAACCTCTGGCACAACAACCTCACCAGCTCGGTCGAGGAGCAGCTGGCGGTGATCGACGAACTGGGTGGCCCGAAGCACTTCAACCACTTCGCCTGGGGCTGGACCTTCGCCGGCAACACCCCCTTCCGCCGCTGGAAGCGGGAGACCTACCGCGGCGGCATCGCCGATCCCCTGATCGTGCACTGGCCGAAGCAGATCGCCGCCCGGGGGGAGGTGCGCTTCCCCTTCGCCCACGCCATCGATCTGGTGCCCACCGTGCTGGAGTGCCTCGGCATCGAGCCGCCCGCCGCGATCCGGGGTGTGACCCAGAGCCCGATCGAAGGGGTGAGCTTCGCCTCCACCTTTGCCGACCCGGCATCCCCGGGCCAGCACCCCACCCAGTACTTCGAGATGATGGGCCACCGCTCCCTTCACCACGACGGCTGGCGGGCGGTGTGCCCGTGGCCCGGGCCCTCCTTCGCCGAGGCCGGCCGCTTCTTCGGGGCCCCCATCGACGCGGCCGAACTGGAGCGGCTCGATGCCGGCGGCTGGGAGCTGTATCCCGTGGCCGAGGACTGGGCCGAGAACCACAACCTGGCGGCCAGCCACCCGGAGAAGCTCGCCGAGATGATCGCCCGCTGGTATGTCGAGGCCGGTCGCTACCAGGTGCTGCCGATCGATTCCCGCGGTTCCCTGCGCATCCGCGATCCACGGCCGGAAGCAGCGGCGCTGCGGAAACGCTACGTGTTCTTCCCAGGCACCCAGCGGGTGCCCGGAGCCGCCACCGTGAACGTGATCAACCGCCCCCACAGCATCACCGCCGAGGTGGAGATCCCCGAAGGCGGCGCCCAGGGGGTGCTGCTCTCCTTCGGTGGGCGCGAGGGGGGCTACAGCTTCTATCTCCAGGGGGGCCACCTCCACTACGCCCAGAACGTGGTGTCGGCCGCCCTGCTGGAGGTGAGCTCGCTGGAGCCGGTGCCCACCGGGCGCCATGCCCTGCGCTTCGAGTTCGAACCCACCGGCCCCGCCGACCTCAAGGCGGGCAAGGGGGTGCCGGGCCGGGGCCAGCTCTACGTGGATGGCCGCCTGGTGGGCCAGAGCACGTTCCCCTTCACGGTGCCGATCACCTACGGCCTCGGCTGCGCCGTGCTCTGCGGCGCCGATGACGGCTCCACCGTGACCCCGGCCTATGCGTCTCCCTTCGCCTTCACCGGCACCATCGAGCAGGTGACGGTGGACGTGAGCGGCGAGCTGATCGAGGACGACGACGCCCTCACCCGCAGCCTGCTCGGGCGCCAGTAGATCAAGGGGCGGGGCGCGGAAATGCTGAGAATTCGATCGGGCCCTGGCTCACAGGCTCCGAAAACGACCTCCGTTCCTTAAAGTCGCCCCACCCCCACACGCTGCCGCCATGGATCTCCGGCTCCTTTTGGTTCTCGCCCCGATCGTTCTGGCAGCGTCCTGGGCCGTGTTCCACATCGGCCGGGCCGCCGTGGGTCAGCTGCAGCTCTTCATCAAGCGCGCCGCCTGAGGCACCCGGCGCGGTCCTGATTCCGCGCTCCGTGCCCCATGAGCCCATCGTCTGAAACCACCCCATCCCGCGAGCCGATCCTGGTGATCGGCGCCGGGCTGGCCGGAACCGAGGCGGCCTGGCAGATCGCCGAGGCTGGGATCCCTGTGCGGCTGGTGGAGATGCGCCCGGTGCGGCGCTCCCCGGCCCACCACAGCGCCGACTTCGCCGAGCTGGTGTGCAGCAACAGCTTCGGGGCCCTCTCCAGCGATCGTGCCGCCGGGCTGCTGCAGGAGGAGTTGCGGCGCCTCGGCTCGGTTGTGATCCGCACCGCCGACCGCCATGCGGTGCCCGCGGGCGGTGCCCTGGCGGTGGACCGGGGCCGCTTCGGGGCCGCCCTCACCGCCGCCCTGGAGCGCCATCCGCTGATCACGGTGGAGCGGCGCGAGCAGACCGAACTCCCCGAAGCCGGCATCGCCGTGCTCGCCACCGGGCCCCTCACCGCCGACGCCCTGGCCGAGCAGCTGCGGGCCTTCACCGGCCGCGGCGACTGCCACTTCTTCGATGCCGCCAGCCCGATCGTCGAGGGCGACTCGATCGACCTTTCGATTGCCTTCCGCGCCAGCCGCTACGACAAGGGCGACGCCGACTACATCAACTGCCCTTTGGACCGGGAGCAGTACCTCGCCTTCCGCGAGGCCCTGCTGGCCGCCGAGCAGGCCGAACTCAAGGACTTCGAGGCCGAGAGTGCCCACTTCTTCGAGGGCTGCCTGCCGATCGAGGAGCTGGCCCGCCGCGGCGAGGACACCATGCGCTACGGCCCGCTCAAGCCGATCGGCCTCTGGGATCCCCGCTGGGGCGACCTCCACGACCGCGACGTGCGCCGCGCCAAACGGGCCCACGCGGTGGTGCAGCTGCGCCAGGAGGACCGGGACGGCCGCCTCTGGAACCTCGTCGGCTTCCAGACCAACCTCAAGTGGGGCGAGCAGCAGCGGGTGCTGCGCATGATCCCGGGGCTGGAGAACGCCTCCTTCGTGCGGCTCGGGGTGATGCACCGCAACACCTTCCTGGAGTCCCCCGAGCTGCTGCAGCCCAGCCTGCAGTTCCG
>JBJTUJ010000221.1:0-4548 GCA_046080685.1 Cyanobium sp.
TTGCGATCCAGGCTTGTGGTGCAGTTGGTGCCTGTAATTGAGCCCCAAGAAAGGAGAATAGCGTTTCCATGGCGTGATGATAGGCAACTCTTAACGCCATTGCAGAGCGGGCTTCATCGTCTGTGTTTAGATGAACCTCAAGCAGGTAATTAAAATATCCTGTGTCAAATCCGTTCAGAAATGCCAGAGTATGTGCTTTGAGGTCCTCCTCCCAAAGGCAATACGGCTCGTCAACAACTTGGAATAGAACGTTTTTCATCTAGCATGTAATGCAGCTAACTACTATTTGGGCGGATCCGCCTAAGTCGCACCGATTGCCTCGGCTGTCCGCCAAAGACGCAGCTCTCGCACGGCTTGCAGCCATCAGAAGGCTTGCGGCACAACGGATTTCATGCCTCCAAGGGGAAGGACTCCGCATCTTCTGCGGATCCGCCTAAGATGTGTTCACTGTGTTACAAATCAGCGCGGGGGCCGTCCAGGCCTGATTTAAGGAATTCCTGTATGTTTGATCTTTTTTACTAAGCAGGCTCACAATTTGCGCGGAGTAGATCGCCAATAAGAAAAAATAATACCACTAATCCTACAGTAAGCATTCTTGCCCTGGTTTCACGATCCTTCGAACTACTATTTGGGCGGATCCGCCTAAGTCGCATCGATTGCCTCGGCTGTCCGCCTAAGACGCAGCTCTCGCACGGCTTGCAGCCATCAGAAGGCTTGCGGCACAACGGATTTCATGCCTCCAAGGGGAACGACTCTGCATCTTATGCGGATCCGCCTAAGATGTGTACACGCTGTTACAAATCAGCGCGTGGGGCCGTCCGAGCCTGATTTAAGAAATTGCTGTATGTTTAAACTTTTCAACTGAGCAGGCTCATAATTTGCGCAGAGTAGATCGTTAACTAGAAAATATTTAAGACCACTAATACTGCAGTAAGCATTCTTGCCCTCGCTTCTGATCCTTCGAACGCTTATTGGATGGTTTCCGAGAACCACTCGATCTGAGCAGTCCCTTTCCGATAACCACAACTGTAGAGGAGGTTCATAGGACCCAATCCCCTTCACTGCCAGTGCTTTTGAGCCCCTGCCATCCCGCAGTCCTCCCTGGTTCTCAGGTCCGATAAGCACTTGTGCCTGAAGATACACAAAGCCCTGGAGATCCCTCAGAACCTTACCGATCCTGGATCCGCTAGGCCACTGGCCCGTAGCCCTCCGGCCGGCAACGGGGCCTGTCGCATAAACCAACGCTCAACGTGCCAGAGGCCCCAGCACCCCCTCACTCCCATACCCTCACCGGCGTCCCTACCTCAACCCGCTCAAACAGCCACCGGGCCGTGGCACTGCTGGTGCGGATGCAGCCATGGCTCCTCCTCACCCCGAACCTCTCACCCGCCCGCTCCTGCCACGGCGCCGGGTGAACGACACCACCAGGGCAAGCATGCCCGCACCTCCCGGTGCCTTCTGCCATGGGTTGTCCCACCTGCGCGCGGCTCAGGCGTGTTCGCGCAGGAATCCGATCGAACCCTCCAGCTCCTCGGCGAAGCGCTCGATCTCCTCGGGCGTGGTGGTGAAGCCCAGGCTGGCGCGGGCCGTGCCGGCCAGGCCGTAGTGGCGATGCAGGGGCTGGGTGCAGTGGTGGCCGCTGCGGATGCACACTCCCGCCGAATCCAGCAGGGCGGCGATGTCGTTCGCATGCAGGCCGTCCACATGGAACGCCGCCAGGGCGGCGCGGTGGGGCTGCTGATCGGGTGTGGGGCCGAGGATGTGCACCCCATCGATCGCCTGCAGCCTTGTGAACAACTGGCGGGTGAGCTGCTGCTCCCACGCATGGATCCGCTCCATCCCCAGAGCCTGCAGATAATCGATCGCGGCACCCATGCCGATCGCCTCGCCGATCGCCGGCGTGCCGGCCTCGAACTTGTGAGGCAGATCCGCCCAGGTGCTGCCATCAAGGAACACGTCCTGGATCATCTCGCCGCCGCCCAGGAACGGCGGCATCGCCTCCAGGATCTCCTCCCGCGCCCACAGGAAGCCCATCCCCGTGGGTCCGCACAGCTTGTGCGACGAGCCCACCAGAAAATCGCAGCCGAGCCGGGCCACATCCACCGGCTGGTGGGGAAGACTCTGGCACGCATCCACCAGCAACAGGGCACCGGCGGCATGGGCCAGCGGCACCAACGTTTCGATCGGGTTCAGGCAGCCGAGGGTGTTGCTCACCTGCACCACGCTCACCAGCTTGGTGCGCTCGTTGAGCTTCGCCTTCCAATCCTCCAGATCCAGCTCGCCGCTCTCACTCACCCCCGCATGGCGCAGCACGCAGCCGGTGCGCGCCGCCAGCAGCTGCCAGGGCACCAGGTTGCTGTGGTGCTCCATCACCGTGAGCAGCACCTCGTCACCGGCCCGCAGGTTCGCCTCGCCCCAGGTGCGGGCCACCAGGTTGATCGCCTCGCTGGCGTTGCGGGTGAACACGATCTCGCGCGGGCCCGCCGCCCCCACGAACGCCGCCACCTTGCCGCGCGCCGCCTCAAACCCATCAGTCGCCCGCGCGCTCAGTTGGTGGGCGCCCCGGTGCACGTTGGCGTTGTCGTGGCCGTAGTACTGCTGTAGCGCCTCCAGCACCTGGCGCGGCTTCTGGCTGGTGGCGGCGTAATCCAGATAGATCAGGGGCTGCCCCAGGCAGGCGATCTGGGCCAGCAGCGGAAAGTCGGGCCGCGTCAGGGCCGCCAGATCCTCCACCGCCGGAACCGCAGATCCGGTGTCGGCCAGGGTGAGGGCGGGGGCGGGGGGCGGCGTGAGTGTCATCGGCTGGTCTCCTCCGGCCCGGCACTGAACGAGGGAGCCTGCCAGAGCGCCGCCCCGGCGGGAAAGTCGCCCAGGATCTCCTGGCAGTAGCCCCGCAGCAGCAGGCGGGCAGCTTCGGCAGCGCCGATACCGCGGCTGCGCAGGTAGAACAGCTCGTCTTCCTGCAGCGAGCTCACGGTGGCGCCGTGGGCGCAGCGCACGTCGTCGGCCACGATCTCCAGTTCGGGCTTGGTATCCACCCGGGCGCGATCAGACAGCAGCAGCGAGCGGCTGAGCTGGGAGGCATCCGTGCGCTGGGCCAGACGGGGCACCACCACCGCGCCGTTGAACACGCTGCGGCCCTGCCCATCAGCCACCACCTTGTGCAACTGCTCCAGACGGCCCTCCGGCCCCTCGAAGCGCACGCGGCTGTGGGTGTCAGCGATCTGCTGCTCATCCACCAGCTGCAGCGCCCGCAGCCGGGTTTCGGCCGCTCCCTCGCTCTGCAGCACCCGCGGCTCCAGCCGCACCAAGCCCCAGCCCCGGCTCACGGTGGCCAGCGCAAAGTGGCTGCCCGGCTGCTGGCGGATCGCCAGCCGGGCCAGCAGCACCGACGCCGCAGCCCCATTGGCCACCACGCCGTGGCGCAGTTCGGCGCCGGCGCCCAGTTCGGCCTCCAGCAGCGCAGAAGTGAGGTTGGCGCCACTCGAACGATGCACCTGCAGCAGCTCCAGCCGGGCCTGGGGCTCCAGCAGCAGCAGCACCCGCACCGGCAGCACGCCCGGGCCAGCCCCGGCCTCGCTCACCAGTTCCAGCACCTCGCTCACCGTTCCCCGCACCCGCAGGGCCAGCACCGGCGCATCGCAGGCGCCCTGCAGCAGCACCGGCCAGTCGGGCGCTTTGCCTTCAGGATCCAGGCAGCGGCCGAGGGCCGCGCGGGTGTCCTCGGCAGAAAGAACCTGGATGCCGGCGGGCCAGGCGATGGCCGCCAGGGTTTCGGGCCGGCCGTCCAGCAGCACCCGGTGATGGCCATCAGCCACGGGCGGAAGTGCGGGCTGCGCCTCGGGCGCGAGCAGCTGGGGAGCCACGGCGGCGATCGGGGCCGTGTCGGTGAAGCGCCAGTCTTCCTGGCGGCGGGAGGGCAGGCCGGCGGACGCCAGCGCCGCCCGGGCGGCCAGGGTGGTCTCGGACCGGAGGCCGGCGGGGGCCGGCAGGGCACCCAGCAGGGCAGCCACCCAGGGGTGGACCGGAGCGGCCACGGGAGCGGAGGTGGTGAGAGGAGCGGCCACCATCACACCGCCTCCAGAACCGCGGGCTCGGCGTCGACCCAGTCGTAGCCGCGCTGCTCCAGTTCCAGCGCCAGCTCCTTGCCGCCGGTGCGCAGGATGCGGCCTGCCGCCATCACATGCACGAAGTCGGGGGTGATCACATCCAGCAGGCGTTGGTAGTGGGTGATCAGCATGGTGGCGTTGTCGGGGCTGGCCAGCTGGTTCACACCCCCGGCCACGATGCGCAGGGCGTCGATGTCGAGGCCGGAATCGGTTTCGTCGAGGATCGCCACCAGCGGCTCCAGCAGGGCCATCTGCAGGATTTCATTGCGCTTCTTCTCACCGCCGGAGAAGCCCTCGTTCACGCTGCGCTCCAAGAAGGCGGGATCCATCTGCACCACCGCCAGCCGCTCGCGCACCAGTTCTTCGAAGGCGAAGGTGTCCAGCTCCTCCTCACCACGACCGCGGCGCCGAGCATTGGTGGCCACCCGCAGGAACTCCA
>JBJTUJ010000222.1:0-4839 GCA_046080685.1 Cyanobium sp.
CTGAGCGTCGATTCAGCCGAGAGCCACAAGGGCTGGATCGGCGACATCAACGAAACCCAGAGCACCACGGTCGATTACCCGATCCTCGCCGACGCCGACAAGAAGGTGAGCGATCTCTACGGGATGATCCACCCCAACGCCCTCAACAACCTCACGGTGCGCTCGGTGTTCATCATCGATCCCAATAAGAAGCTGCGGCTGCAGATCACCTACCCCGCCAGCACCGGCCGCAACTTCGATGAGATCCTGCGCGTGATCGACTCGCTGCAGCTCACGGAATATCACCAGGTGGCCACGCCGGTGAACTGGAAGGACGGCGAAGACGTGGTGGTGGTGCCGTCCATCTCCACCGAGGACGCCCGCGCCAAGTTCCCCAAGGGCGTCACCGAGATCCGTCCTTACCTGCGCATGACCCCCCAGCCGAACAAGTGAGCCCTTTCCGTTGAGTCAGCGGACCCACTGGCGTCAGCGGCTCACGGTGCCGCAGTTCACCGTGGTCACCGGCCTGCTGGTGATCACGGTCGGCACCTTCGTGATGGCCAGCCCCCTCTGCTCCACCGATGAGGTGGGCCTCTATGAGGCCCTGTTCACGGTGACCTCCGCCATCACCGTGACGGGCCTCTCGATCATCGATGTGGGCAAGGATCTCACCCCCTTCGGCCAGCTCACCCTTGCCGCCCTGATCATGGTGGGGGGCCTCGGCCTGATGGCGATCACCACCTTCCTGCAGGGTTTCGTGCAGGGCCGCTCCGGCCTGCGCCAGCGCCTCGACAAGGGTCGCGCCCTCGATGAATTCGGGGTGGGGGGGATCGGCCCCACCTTCAACTCGATCCTGATCACCGCCAGCTGCGTGATGGGGATCGGCACCGGGATCCTCTACACCTTCGGTTTCACCGACATCGAGAACCACGGCCAGCGCCTGTGGGCCGCTGCCTTTCACTGCATCAGCGCCTACAACAATGCCGGCTTCGGCCTCTGGAGCGACAACCTGGTGGGCTATAAAGCCAACCCCGTGGTCAACGGGGTGATCGGCTCCCTGATCGTGATCGGGGGCATCGGCTGGCGGGTCACCAACGATCTGTGGACCAAGCGCTTTCAGCTCCAACGGCTGCGCCGGCTGAGCCTGCACACGCGCCTGGTGGTGCGCAGCACGATCCTGCTGATCGTGGTAGGGGCCCTGGGCCTGCTCTTCACCGAGACCTTCGCCCCCGATGGGGTGATCAGCACCCTTTCCCTCTGGGAAAAGCTACAGGTGACTGTCTTCCAGTCGATCACCAGCCGCACCGCCGGCTTCAACACGGTGCCGCTCTCGATCGAGACCCTCTCCGACGCCGGCCTGCTGCTGATCATCGTGCTGATGTTCATCGGCGCCAGCCCCGGTGGCACCGGCGGCGGCATCAAGACCACCACCTTCGCCATGCTGATGGGCGCCACCCGCTCCACCCTGGAAGGGCGTGAGGAAGTGATCATCCGGCGGCGCCAGATCTCCGGCGAACTGGTGCTCAAGGCGGTGGGCGTCACCCTGGCCTCGGGCCTGTTCGTTCTGCTGATGACCCTGCTGCTGGGGCTGGGCCCCACCGCCGGTGGCGAACCGCTTTCCGGCACCTACAGCTTCCTGGAGAAGCTGTTCACCGCCATGTCGGCCTTCTGCACCGTGGGGCTCGATGTGGGAGTCACCGCCAACCTCAACCGCGGGGGCCAGCTGGTGCTGATCATCGGCATGTTCGTGGGGCGGCTTGGCATCCTGCTGCTGCTGGCGGCGCTCTATGGCAACCGCCCCCAGAATCGGGTCGGCTACCCCCGAGAGGAGGTTTACCTGTGACGCGAACGACGTGGTGGCAGTGGCAGGGCGACTCGAGCGCGGTGGCCAACAGCTTCGCGGTGATCGGTGTCGGCCGCTTCGGCAGCTCCGTATGCCGGGAACTGCTCCGCTCCGGTGCAGAAGTGCTGGCGATCGACATGAGCCAGCGGGCGATCGATGAACTGCGCCAGCTCGATGGCGCGATCGAAGCCCGGATCGTGGACTGCACCGACGAGGAGGCCCTCAGAGCCGCCGGCGTGCTTGATGTGGGCACCGTGGTGGTGGCGATCAGCGAGCCGATCGAGGCCAGCATCACCGCCACCCTGATCGTGAAAGACAGCACCAACAGCCGGGTGTCTCTGGTGATCTCGCGGGCCAACAGCGATCTCCACGAAAAGATGCTGCGCCGCGTCGGCGCCGACCGGGTGGTGTTCCCCTCCAAGATGCAGGGCACCCGGCTCGGTCAGGAGCTGGTGCGCCCCAACCTGCTGGAGCGGCTGCGCCTCGACGACAGAAACAGCATCGAGGAGATCAAGGTGCCCGCCGACTTCGTGGGCAAGTCCCTGCGCGACCTCAACCTGCGCAAGAACTACAACGTCAGCGTGCTGGCGGCCGGGCCCGAGAACCGGCTCACGGTCAACCCACCGGCCTCCCACGTGCTCAACGTCGACGAGCTGCTGGTGGTGATGGGAAGCAGCGCGGCGCTCGAGTCCCTCCCCTCCCGCTGAGCCGATGCGCGTGCTCGGCCTGATGAGCGGCACCAGCGCCGACGGGATCGACGCCGTTGTGGCCGAGTTCACGGGCCGGCCAGGGCGCCCTCACTGGCGGATCCTGGCCAGTGCGGCCACGCCCTACCCCGCCGATCTGCATCAGCGCCTGGTGGCGGTGGGCCAGGGACAACCCCTCGCCGCCGCCGAGGTTCTGGATCTGGCCGAAGCCCTCACCGAGGCCCAGGCCGCCGCGGCCCGGGCGGCCGATCCCGACGGCCGGGCGGAGCTGGTGGGCTGCCATGGGCAGACCCTGTGGCATCGCCCCCCGGAGGCCGGCCGCCGCGGCCTGAGCTTGCAGCTCCTGCTGGGCCCGCTGCTGGCCCACCAGTTGGCGCGCCCGGTGGTGTTCGATTTCCGCAGTGCCGATCTGGCCCTCGGCGGTCAGGGTGCGCCCCTGGTGCCGGCCGCCGACGCCGCCCTGCTGGGCGGGATCGGTGGCTGGCGGGCTCTGCTCGACCTGGGCGGCATCGCAAACCTCACCCTGCTGCCCCCGAGCAGCGGGCCGGAGAGCCGCGCCCCTGTCCAGGGGTGGGACTGCGGTCCGGCCAACACGCTGCTCGATCTGGCCGTGCAGCAGTTCAGCGACGGCCAGCACCGCTTCGATGCCGACGGCGCCTGGGCCCGCAACGGCCGCATCGACGAGGCCTGGATCCAGGCCTGGCTTCAGGAGCCCTACTTCCGCCAGGCGCCGCCGAAATCCACGGGCCGGGAGCTGTTCGGGCGCAGCGATCTGCACAGGCGCCTGGAGGACCTGGCGGCCGGAAACCCCGGCAGGAACCCCGATCCGGCGGACGCCCTGGCCACCCTCACGGCCTTCACCGCCGCGGCCGTGGCAGCAGATCTTGAGCGCGGCACCCGGCCCCTGGAGCTGCTGGTGGCCGGTGGTGGCGCCCGCAACGGCTTCCTGATGGCGCAGTTGCGGCAGCGCTGCCGAGGCACCGCCGTGCTGCCGCTGGCGGATCTGGGCATCGCCGACGAACAGCGGGAGGCCCTGGCCTTTGCCCTGCTGGCCTGGTGGCATCAGCAGGGGCATCCCGGTTCCCTGCCCTCGGTCACGGGGGCCGCAAGACCCTCGGTTCTGGGGGTGCGCGCCGATCCTCCCGGCCAGGTCAGCTAGCGGTAGGGGCGCTGGAGTCGTACCCGCCGGGGGGCCCCCCGCAGCCGCTTGGGCTGGGCCCGCCCTTGACGCTCCAGTTCGGCGCGGAACCCCTCGGTGCCGGCGGGGGCGGGCGGCCCGGCCGCAGGTTCGGGGCGACGCTGGCGCTCCAGCCGCTCCACCCCCTGCTGGATCAGCACCTTGGCCATGTTGCTCACCGTGCGCGAATCCTCCTCAGCCAGGGCGGAAAGCCGGTCGCAGAGATCCTCCGGAAGCACCACCTGGATCCGTGGTGACTTCGGGCGTCCGCTTGAGGAGGTCTGACGGGTGGCCACGGCCGCAGGGTGCCCCCGGGATAGGAGGGGGTAGGAAAAAGTGTACAGAGGCTGTCTTGGGTAGTATCCAGCAGTATGCTTGGGGCCCAGCCGGCACCCACCACGGGGTCGGCCGCGACGGCCACTCGAACGCTTTTCCCGCCATGGCCCGTACCACCACCCCCCGCGCCAGCACGGCCGACACCGCAGCCCGGGCACGGGCGGCGAAGCGCCGCCGCACCGCCGAACGCAGCGACGTTCTGGTGTCTGCGGTGATCAGCACCTACCTGCTCACCCACCTGCACCATGTGCTCCAGCGCGCCGAATACGGCGCCGAGCAGGAGGGCCGGCAGTCCCTTGCCGCCAACTACGCCCAGCTGCGCAAGGTGCTCTGCCTCGACGCCCGCAGCATGGAGGACGCCTCCGCCAGCGGCACCGACGACGACCAGCGGGCCACCGCCGCCTGAAGCTGCCCCTGACGGAACGCCTGCCCCGACATAGCGTCGGGACGGTTCCCGTTCGCGTCCATGCTGTGACCAGCCCCAACGCCGCCTCGCTCTACGAGCGCATCAGCGCCGACCAGGAGCTCACCCAGTCCCTGTTCCGCCAGGCCCTGCAGGATCCCTCCGGCGCCCTGCGCCGCATCGTGGCCCTGGGCGAGACCGAAGGGCTTCCCGTCACGGTGGAGCAGGTGCGCGACCATCTGGCCTCCCTCGACGACGGAGCCACCAAGCAGTGGCTGCTCAAGGCGCGGGGCGGACTCTGATCAGGGCCCAGGCGGGCCCGGCGGTGGGGTGGACAGCACGCCAGCGGCCCCCGGGCCCCCGGCAAGCGAAGCCGTGATCACCCGATCCCGGG
>JBJTUJ010000223.1:0-6419 GCA_046080685.1 Cyanobium sp.
AGCCCCCTGCGAAAATAGCTCGATGCCAGGTAAAACAATCTTTTGGATCACCTCAGCCCAAGGCTCCCAGGCGCAAGCCCAAGGGCAGCAGGGCCGAGGGCGAGGAAGCCACCCGCGAGGGTGGCTTTTTTGTTGGCGGGCACTTGTGTTTCCTGTACGGTTGGCCATGGTGAGGGTGCCCTCATTCATCGCTCGGGTGCCATGCGCCGCTTCCAGGAATCGCTGCAGGCCTTGCGCCAACTGCGCCATGTGATCAACGTGGGTCGAACTGGTGGCGATCTCAATCAGGTCGCTGATCTGGTCGACAGCTTTCTCGAGACCCCTCAGATGGAGGCCTGCATCGCCCGCTTCCGGGTCTTGCCGGGTGGGGCCGCGATGATGGATGAGCGTTATCCGCCGCTCCAGCCGGACATCGAGAGGCTGTCCCAGATGACACCCGGCAGCCTGGGCAATGGCTATGCCAGCTTGATCCTGCGGCTTGGCTACGACCCGGAGTTCTTCCGGCACCGGCCGATCGACTCCGAGGATCAGTGGCTCACCCAGCGGATCGCCACCACCCATGATCTCCATCACGTGGTGAGCGGTTTCGGCACCTCTCCCGTCGGGGAGTCGGGTGTGTTGGCGATCACGACGACCCAGATTGGTTTTCCGGCCTACGTGAGCCTCAACCACGCGGCCCAGATCAGCAGCTTTCGTCTTGACGTCAGCCGCTTCACCGCCCTCTCCGCTTCCATCAGCCATGGCGTGGCGATGGGCTGGAGTGCGGCCCCGTTCTGCATCGCCCGCTGGGAAGAAGGTTGGGAGCTGCCGCTGGAAGTCTGGCGTGATCGCCTCGGCGTGACCAACCCTGCCGATGCGGCCCCCTATGGTCTTCTCGCCAGCCAGCCGGCTGAAGAGGCTTGAGCCCCAGCACCGTCGAGTGGAAGGAAATCGGGTCGACGAGATTCGTGGCGGCTGAGTCGGGTCGACCGATCACGAGAGCACCGGAGCGCTGCCAACTGCGGAGCATGGACGCTATTCGGCCAAACTGCTCACGGGCCGTCTGCAGTTCGGCGCGCATCGATGCGTTCACGGTGGGGTAGTGCAGATCGAGTGATGCCAGGGTGTCGATCACGGCGGCTGCCACCACCAGCCGGGTGAACCACTTATTGTCGTTCGGCACCACATACCAGGGTGCACGCTTGGTTGCTGTATGGCGGACCATGGCTTCGTAGGCCTGCATGTAGTCATCCCAATAAGCCCGCTCCTTGATGTCGTTGAGGGAGAACTTCCAGTTCTTTTCGGGCTGATCGAGGCCTTCGAGGAAGCGCTTTTTCTGCTCCTGGCGCGACACATGCAGGAAGAACTTACGGATCACCACGCTGTTGTTGGTGAGGAACTCCTCGCACTGGCGATTGTCGCGGTAGCGCTGCTGCCAGATGTCCTTGCCCACCAGTTCAGGTGGGATCGATTGCCTGGCCAACATCTCGGGATGCACCCGCACCACAAGGGCTTCCTCGTGGTAGCTGCGGTTGAAGATGCCGATCCGGCCCCGCTCTGGCAGGCAGCGGTTGCAGCGCCAGAGGAAGTCGTGGTCGAGGTCGAGAGCGGAGGGGGCCTTGAAGGAGGTGACCTGGCAGCCCTGAGGGTTGACCCCGCTCATCACGTGCTTGATGGTGCCGTCCATGCCGGCGGCGTCCATCGCCTGGAAGATCAGCAGCACCGCCCAACGGTCCTGGGCATAGAGCCGGTCCTGCAGGTCGGCCAGGATCTCCACGCCTTCGGCCAGCAAGCGCTTCGATTCCGCCTTGTCACCGGCTTCGAGGTTGTGGGTGTCACCCGGATCGATCGAGGCCAGGCGGAACCCATCACCATCGTCGATGCGGAACGGTGCGCAGAAGCTCCGGGCTCGCTTGATGATCTCGTCGCGTTCGCGCTGGGGCCATGGATAGGAAGCCGGATGCATGGCCCCCTGCAGGCTGGAGAGGGGGCCGACGCCGTCAACCTGAACGGGGGGCGCTGGCGGGAACGACCCTGAAATGGACCCGTCGAGAGGCGTGGAGCGTGCCATTCCCCCGCCGTACGGCTAGGACTACGGGTGGTTCCGCCAGCCAGGTCGATGACCGAGTCGCCGTGAAGTACACGGACTACTACGCGACCCTCGGCGTGGAGAGAGACGCCTCGGCGGAGGAGATCCGCAAGGCCTACCGCCGCCTCGCCCGCCGCTACCACCCCGACATCTCCAGCGAGGACGACGCCGAGGCGACGTTCAAGGAGGTGAACGAGGCCTACCAGGTCCTCTCCGATCCGGAGCAGAAGGAGGCCTACGACCAGCTCGGCCGCCATCAGAGCGGCGAGGACTTCCGCCCCTCCGGCGAGTGGGGCGGCCAGGTTTGGCAGGAGGGTGGGCTCGAGGACTTCGACCTGGCGGATCTGCTGGAGCGGCTGGGACAGCGGGCCGCCGGCAGCCAGGCGGCTGGCCGCGAGGCCTCTGGTCGTCAGGCCGGCGGCCGTCGCAGGGCCGGCGCTCCCTTCGCCATGCGAGGGCAGGACTATGAAGCCACCACCACGATCAGCCTGGAGGACGCGGCCCGGGGCGTCGAGGTCAGCCTCGACCTCTCCGTGCCGGAGCCGACCGACGACGGTGGCGTGAAACGGGTGCCACGCACCACGCGGGTTCGGGTGCCCCGTGGGGTCGTGGATGGCGAGCGCCTGAGGGTGGCGGGACGGGGTGGGCCCGGCTACGGCGACGGGCCCCCCGGGGATCTCTATCTCGACATCCACCTCCAGAGCCATCCCCTCTTTCGTGCGGTGGGCCACGACCTCTACCTGGAGGTGCCGATCACCCCCTGGGAGGCTGTGCTGGGGGCCGAGATCGAACTGCCCACCCTCGACGGCAGGGTCAAGGTGGCCGTCAAGCCGGGGGCGAAGGCCGGCCAGAAACTGCGCCTGGCCGGCAAGGGCCTGCCGCGCCGCGGGGAGGGGTCCGGTGATCTCTACGGCGTTCTGCAACTGGTCACCCCCACGGTGACCACCGAGAAGGAAAAGGAGCTCTACCGCGAGCTCGCCGCCGCCTCCAGCTTCGATCCCCGCGCCACCTTCACACCGGTCCACACCCATGCCTGATGACCTTCCCCTGCTCCCGGACCGGGAGGACCCGATCGCGCTCGAGGAGCTGATGGCCGCCTCGGGGTTGGCCCACGCCGAGGTGGTGGAACTGGTGGAGTTCGGCGCCCTCGCCTTCGAGCAGCGCGGAGCGACCTGGTTGTTCCACTCGCGCACCCTCGTGTTGGCGCGCCGGGCGGCTCGGCTGCGCGACGACTTCGGCCTCAACACCCCGGGGATGGCCGTGGCCCTGGCCTACCTGGAGCGGATCGAACTCCTGGAGCGGCGGCTGCGGGAACTGGAGGCCTGCCTGCCGAAAAGCGAATCTGGGGATTCTGGGCAAGAGCCGTGGCCCGCCTGAGACGTCTTCTGCTGCTGCTGGCCTGTGCGGCCTTCTTCCTGGTGGTGCTCCAGGCCGCGCCTCCGGTCCTGTCCCAGGTGGGGGCACCGGCGGCCAGCCCCGCCGAGATCCGGGGGGTGTGGCTGACGGCCAACGACATGCCCATCCTCCGGGACCGGGAGCGGATGCGGCAGGCGGTGGCCGGGGTGGCCGAGCTCAATCTCAACACCCTCTATCCGGTGGTGTGGAACGACGGCATCGCCTATTACCCCAGTGCCGTGAGCGAAGGGCGCGGGCTGCAGTCGTTCACCTACCGCGGCCTGCAGGGGCAAGACATCCTGGCGGAGCTGCTGGAGCAGGGCCATGCCCGCGGGTTGCTGGTGATCCCCTGGTTCGAGTTCGGTCTGATGACACCACCCGCAGGTGAGCTGGCGCGCCGCCATCCCGACTGGCTGACGGTGCGGCAGGACGGGGGCCGCACCTCGTTCAGCGCGGCCGGGGAGGTGGCCTGGCTGAATCCCTTCCGGCCGGAGGTGCAGCAGCTGATCAGTGATCTGGTGCTGGAGGTGGTGGGCGGATACGACGTGGATGGCATCCAGTTCGACGACCACATGAGCCTGCCGCGGGAGTTCGGCTACGACTCCTTCACCATCGCCGCCTACCGCAAGGAGACCGGCCGGCCCGTGCCCCCGGATCCGGCCGATCCAGCCTGGGTGAAGTGGCGCGCCGACAAGCTCACCGCCTTCATGGACAGGCTTTCCCGCGCGGTGCGGAGCCGCCGGCCCGGGGCAATCGTTTCGGTGTCGCCCAACTACTACGACCATGCCTACAAGCTGCAGCTGCAGGACTGGCTGGCCTGGGTGCGGCGCGGGGTTGCCGACGAACTGGTGATCCAGCTCTACCGGCCCGATGTTGAGAGCTTCCTGCCGCACCTGGGGCGGGCGGAACTGCTGGAGAGCCAGCGGAAGATCCCCGTGGCGATCGGCGTCATGGCTGGCCAGCGCAACCGGCCGGTGGCCACGGAGCTGATCTCGGCGCAGGTGCAGGCCGCCCGGGAGCGCCAGCTGGGCGTGGCGTTCTTTTACCTCGAGAGCATCTGGAGCCCGGGAACGGATATGGGAGAGAGCCGGGCGGCGGCCCTGCGGCGGCTGTTTCCCGCCCCTGCCCCACGGACCAGGGTCCGGCCGCCGGATGCGGGGCTAAAGTCTCCATAAAAGTGGAGAGATAACCGTAATGGGCGCGCTGCTGCAGGCTTCGGGAATGAAGATCGGCGAGCTCGCCACCCGCAGCGGTCTCACGGTTAAGACTCTTCGCTTCTACGAGGACCAGGGGCTGCTGCCCGCTGCGTGCCGCAGCGCCGGGGGCTATCGCCTGTTCGCCGAAGAAAGCCTGCGGCGGCTGGAATTCATCGTTCGCCTCAAGACCCTGGGCCTGAGCCTCGAGGAGATCCGCGAATGCCTCACGGTGCATGATCACGGCGGGCTTCCCTGTGCCGACATCCAGCGCCAGCTGCTCGATCAGATCAGCCGTATCGATATCCGCCTGCGGGAGTTGCAGTCCCTGCGCGACGAGCTTCAGTCACCCTGCGGGACTGGCAGAGCGAGCCGCGGCGGCAAGGGGAGGAGATCTGCCCGAATCTGAAGATCTGAAGCCACCCCACGGCGTCAGAGGGCGAACAGGGGATCGAAGCGGAAGTAGGCCGGCTTGCGCAGGCCTTCCGTGGCCAGCATGCGGCGCAGTTCGATGATCTCGGCGCGCTGGGCGCGGATCACCTCGCGGGCGAAGCGGCGGATCGTGGGATTGCCGCTCTTGGCCAGGGCGTCGTGGGCCATCAGCAGGGCGCCGCCGTGATGCTCGAGCATCCCCTCCAGAAACCAGACGACCCGGTTTTCCCGGGTGGGCGGGCTGCCCATCATGCGCATCGCCTCGATCTGCTCCTGGCTCATCCGGGTGAGACCGGCGAGGCTGTCCGGGTCGCCGCCCGGAGCCAGGGCCACCGGGACCACCGGTGCCTGGGGGTACCAGGCCTTGCGCCACTGCCCCATGGCCCGGATCTCCTGGGCCTGGTCGCGCCAGATGGTCCGGGCCAGGGCCCCGACGCCGGGTTCGCCGATGGCGAACACGAATTCGCTCATCCGCAGCGCTCCGGTGTGGTGCTGCACCATCGCGTCGATGAAGCGCAGGTCATAGGTGGCGCCCGCCGGGCCTACGTCATGGGCGCCGTGGAGGTGGCCCTGGGGAGCCGCGGGCGTGGCCGCTGCCGGCATCGCCGTGGGGGCTGGGGCGCCGTGATGGTGCTGGTGGTGGTCCTGGTCCGTCTGCGCCCAGGCGACGGGCACCAGCAGCAGCGTGCCCAGGCCGGCAGCGATCAGTTGAACGAAGGCCTTGGGCATGGGGCGGGGGCAGAACGGGTTCAAGGTATGGGCTCCCCCCTGGGGGAGAGTCAAGCGGAACGGCCGCCGCGCACGCTCAGGCCCAGCAGAGCCAGGCTCGCCACCAGCACCATGGTGGCCAGCACGTGGATCTGGGGACTGATCTCCCGCTGGAACGCCCGGGCGATGTAGAGCGGCAGCGTCACCGTTTCGCCGGCGGTGAACAGGGAGACCACGTAGTCGTCGAGCGAGAGGGAGAAGGAGAGCAGGAAGGCCGCCAGCAGGCCCGGCGCGATCAGCGGCAGTGTGACCAGCCGAAAGGCCCGCAGGGGCCGGGCCCCCAGGTCCATCGCGGCCTCCTCCAGGCTCCCGTCCATCTCAGCCAGCCGCGCCTTGAGCGTGAGGGCCGCGTAACTCAGGCAGAACAGGCTGTGGGAGATGAGCAGGGTGCCGAATCCCCGCGGCAGATTCGTCTGCACGAACAGGGTGAGCAGGGAGGTGGCCAGCACCACCTCCGGGCTGGTGAGGGGCAGCACGAGCAGCGTCTCGATCCAGTGGCGCGCGCGCAGCCGGTGGCGGGTGAGGGCCAGGGCCATCAGGCCCCCCAGCACCGTGGCGAGGGC
>JBJTUJ010000224.1:0-4242 GCA_046080685.1 Cyanobium sp.
GTTCGGCGGCACCCTCGCCCGGCCAGCCGAGAGTGGAGAACGGCCACAGACCGCTGGAAAACCAGGTATCGAGCACATCCGGATCCTGCTCCAGCTGCAGCGGCCGGCCGCTCTGAGCGGCGGCTGAGGCTTCCGGGCCCGCTTCGGAACCCTCCGAACCCTCAGAACACTCAGAACCCTCCGAACCCTCGGTGCCCTCAGCAAACAGAGCGCGCGCCTTCACCCAGGCCTCCGCCTCGTTGCGGGCCACCACATAGGGCGTGGCCTCGGTGATCACGCCGCCGGTTTCACTCACCACGAACCAGGCGGGGATGCGGTGCCCCCACCACAGCTGGCGGCTGATGCACCAGTCGCGGATGCCCGTGAGCCAGTCGCGATACACCTTGCTCCAGCGCTCCGGCACGAAGCGCGGCTCGCCCGCCTCCAGGGCCTCGCGGCAGCGGGCCGCCAGCGGCTCGGCCTTCACGAACCACTGGGTGGAGAGCAGCGGCTCCACCGGCACCTTGCCCCGATCCGAGATCGGCACGCTGTGGCGGTGCGGCTCCACCTTCACCAGGCAGCCCTCCGCCTCCATCGCCGCCACCACCGCCTTTCTGGCCTCGAAGCGATCCAGGCCGGCGAAGCGGCCGGCGGCCTCGTTCATCGAACCGTTTCGGGCCATCACCGTGATCAGCGGCAGGCCGTGGCGCGAGCCGATCGCGAAGTCGTTGGGGTCGTGGGCGGGCGTCACCTTGACGCAGCCGGTGCCGAAGGCCGGATCCACGTGCTCGTCGGCCACGATCGGGATCTCACGGCCCACCAGCGGCAGGGTGAGGGTGCGGCCCACCAGCGCCGCGTAGCGCGGGTCTTCGGGGTGCACCGCCACGCCGGTGTCGCCCAGCATCGTTTCCGGGCGGGTGGTGGCCACCACCAGATGGTCGATGCCGTCGGGGCCGGCGCCGCCGGTGAGCGGGTAGCGGAAGTGCCAGAGATGGCCCTCCATCTCCTTCATCTCCACCTCCAGATCGCTCACCGCCGAGCCGGAGGCCGGGCACCAGTTCACCAGGTACTCGCCCCGGTGGATCAGGCCCTGCTCATGCAGGCGCACGAAGGCCTCCACCACCGCCTTGTTCAGCTGGGCGTCGAGGGTGAAGCGCTCGCGGGCCCAGTCCACCGAGTAGCCCAGCCGGCGCAGCTGGCCCACGATCGTGCCGCCGCTTTCGGCCTTCCAGGCCCAGGCCCGCTCCAGGAAGGCGTCGCGGCCCAGGTCGTCCTTGCTGCCGCCCTCGGCCTGGATCCGCTTCTCGAGGATCGTCTGCACCGCGATCGAGGCGTGATCCGTGCCTGGCAGGCACAGCACGTTCCTGCCCCGCAGGCGCTGGAAGCGCACGATCGTATCGATCAGGGCCGTCTCGAAGCCGTGGCCCATGTGCAGGCTGCCCGTCACGTTCGGCGGCGGGATCACCACCGAAAACGGCTCGCCCGGGGCTTCCGGATCGGGATGGAACGCCCCCGCCTCTTCCCACAGCCGCTGCCAGCGGGCTTCGGTGCCGGCCGGGTCGTAGGTCTTGGGCAGGGCTTCGGCGGACACGGCGAGGAGATGGCTGGGCCCCATCGTCTCAAAGCGAGGAGGGCGTAACGCCGCTCCGGAGGAGGTCGGCCGCTGGGCCCAGGGCCTGCAGGGCCTCCACCGCCAGACACCGATGGAAGGCCGAGGTGAGATGGGCCCAGGGATCCCACCAGAGGTGGCCAGCTGCATCGACGGGCTCCCGTGCCGGCTCGTTCACCAACGCGGGGCGCTCGATCTCCGTGAACCCATGGGCGGCCGGGGCCGCCCGCACCGCCAGGAACAGGGCATGCGCATCCGGTTGCGCCACCATCAGCTCCCGCCGCGCGGCCAGGGCCTCCAGCTCCTCGCGCAGATTGGCGTTCTGGCGGGTGATCAGGCCGTTCAGGCCATGCCGCTCCTGCTCACCCAGTCCCGGCAGCTGGATCGGGCTGTGGCCCCAGGGCAACTCGCTGGGCACCAGAAACTGCCGCAGGCCCCTCGCGCAGAGACGCTCCACGGCCTCGAACAGGTGCTGGTTGACGCGGTGGCCGACGGCAGGGGTGGGCGTGCTGTCGAGATAGTCGTTGGCCCCGGCCCGCACCACCACCAGGCAACCCGGCTCGGCGGATCCCCCGGCCGACAGGAAGCCCTCCACCTGTGTCAGCAGATTCGGCACTCCCTTCGGTGACAGGCCCTCGCCGGAGCGGGCACCGCCGCAGGCATAATCGCGGCCACCGGCGCCTGAGTGGACCAGCGGGGGCAGGCCCAGGCCCTCCGCCAGAAGCTCCACCCAAAGCGGCCCGTTGCAGCGGCGGCCCTGCCAGTGGGGAGGGCAGGGGAAGGCGGCATCGCCGAGCAGGGCATGGGCATTGCCCACATCGCTGAGGCTGTCCCCGAAGACGAGCAGACCGGTGACGCGATCCATGAAGCCCCGGGAGTGCCGCTGCGGGTATCGGCCAGGTGAGGCTAAGCCGCCCTGCCTGCACGGCGGATAACCTGAGTCCCAGCTCCGCGGCTGCTCCGAGCCCGCCATGCCCGCCGGCGCGCCCCTCACCTTCCTGCCGCCCCAGCTCGATCGCCGCGTGCTGTGGGGGTGCCGCCGCGGTCTGCCGCTCTGGCTGCGGCGCACCGCCCGCATCGACCGGGTGGACGTGGAGGGCCAGGAGCTGCTCGCCGCGGCCCTGGAGCGTTTCCGCAGCGGCCGCAGCCGCCTGCTGCTGGCCTTCCGCCACCCCAGCATCGACGACCCCGGGCCGATGGCCCGGCTGCTCTGGAGCCAGCGCCCCGCCGCCCACGCCCAGTTCCTCTACGACCGCGGCATCCCGCTGTGGGCGGGCGAGGCCATCGGCTGGCTGCTGCCGCGGCTGGGCGGCTGCTCGATCCAGCGGGGCAAGCTCGACCTGCCGGCCCTGCGCACAGCCCGCGAGCTGCTGCTGGATGGTCCGTTCCCCTTCGCCGCCGCTCCCGAAGGCGCCACCAACGGCCACAACGAGCTGGTGAGCGCCCTGGAGCCTGGGGTGGCCCAGCTGGCCTTCTGGACCGCCGACGACCTGGCCAAGGCCGGTCGGGCCGAGGCCACCGAAGTTCTGCCGGTCGGCCTGCAGTACACCTACAGCGGCAACATCTGGCCGGCGATCGAGGAGCTGCTCGCCCAGCTGGAACAAGAAGCGGGGCTGCGCCCCGACCCGGCCCGCTGCCTCGATCCCGAACGCCTCTACACCCAGCTGATCGCCCTGTCGGAACGGATGCTCGGCCTGCTCGAGCGCTTCTATCGCGAGGCCTACCGCCGCGATCTGCCCGAGCTGCCCTCCCGCCAGGAGGGCGCAGACCCGGCCCGGATCGGCGAACGGCTGCCCCGCCTGCTGGATGCGGCGCTGAGGGTGGTGGAGCAGCCGCTGGGCATGGACGCCCGCGGCGACCTCACGGAACGCTGCCGCCGCATCGAGCAGGCCAGCTGGGAGCGCCTCTATCCCCCGGCCAACGCTCAGGCGGAGGTGTGCGGGCTGGAGCGGGGGCTGGCCGACCGGCTGGCCGAGGAGACGGCCGGGCGCCTGTGGCACATGCGCATGGCGGAGGCCTTCGTGGCGGTGAGCGGCCACTACCTGAAGGAGTCCCTCAGCCAGGAGCGCTTCGCCGACACCCTGCTGCTGCTCTGGGACACCCAGTGCCGCATCCGGGGCGGCGACCCGGGCAAGCGGCCGCGGCTGGGGCGGCGGCGGGCCCGGGTGCGGATCGCCCCGCCGATCGCCGTGCAGGAGCGCCTCCCGGCGTACCGGGCCGACCGGCGGGCAGCGGTGGCCGCCCTCACCGCCGACCTGCAGACCAGGCTTCAGGGGTTGATCGTGCCCTCGGGTCAGGTGGCCGGCCCGGACGCCAGCCGGGCGCGGTAGTCCTCCAGGGTGCCGGCGTTGATCCAGCCGGTGGCGATCGTCTTGGTGTGGCTCGCGCTCACCCGCCCCCGGTGGATGTGGGAGAGGCCGGCGGGAAAGATCGCCAGCTTGCCCTTCTCGGCCTCCACGTGGTGGTCCTGCCAGTGGAACTCGGTGCCGCCTTCGGGCAGGGAGTTGCAGTACAGGATCCAGGCCAGCACCCGGCGGATCGGCTCGGTGGCCTCCTCGGTGGTGGTCCAGTCGCAGTGCCAGGCGTGGAAGCCCTCGCCGGGGGCATAGCGCTGCAGGTTGAACAGGGGGCAGACGAACAGCGAGCGCTCCGGC
>JBJTUJ010000225.1:0-7713 GCA_046080685.1 Cyanobium sp.
CACGGGCTCGCCGGCAACGTCGCGGCGATCCAGCACCTCGATCCGGGCCCCCATGGCCTCCAGCACCTCAAGGATGCCGGTGCGGCTGGGATTGAGGCCCACGTTCTCCACCGTGAGCTCGGCGCCGGGGGTGATGGCACCCGCCACCAGCCAGAAGGCGGCCGAGCTGATGTCGCCGGGCACCGTCACCGGCTGGCCATGCAGCACGGCTCCAGGCCGCACCGTGACGGTGGTGCCGGCGGGGCCTTCCACACTCAGGTCGGCGCCGAAGGCCCGCAGCATGCGCTCGCTGTGGTCGCGGGAGTGGGCGGGCTCGATCACGGTGGTGGGGCCCTCAGCGGTGAGGGCGGCCAGCAGCAGGGCGCTCTTCACCTGGGCCGAGGCCACCGGGGTGCGGATCGTGGCGCCATGAAGCCGGCGCCCCTGCACCGCCAGCGGCGCCAGGTTGCCGTCCTGCCGGCCGTGAATCTCGGCACCCATCTCGCTGAGCGGGCCGGCCACGCGCCGCATCGGCCGCCGCCGCAGGGAGGCGTCGCCGGTGAGCACGAAGTAACGGCCGCCCCGCCCCGCCAGCAGCCCCAGCATCAGCCGCATGGTGGTGCCGGAGTTGCCGCAATCGAGGATCGATTCGGGTTCCTGAAGGCCGTCGAGGCCCACGCCCCGCACCCGCACCACCTCGCCGGCCGCGATCGGGGACACCGTCACCCCCATCGCCCGCAGGCTGGCGGCGGTGCTGAGGGGATCTTCAGCCGGCAGCAGTCCATCGATCACCGTCTCCCCCTCGGCGATCGCCCCGAACAGCAGGGCCCGGTGGGAGATCGACTTGTCGCCCGGCACCGTCACCCTGCCCTGAAGACTGCCGCCGCCCGGCAGCGTCAGGGCTGCCGCGGGGCCGGCGGGGGCAGAGGAGAGGGCGGAACTCACGGGGGCGGAGCATCGGGTGCCGATCCTATGGAGCCCCCGTCGGCCGCCTGCCGAGGTGCGCCGCCCGCCGGGCTTCAGGGGTGGATGCCGACGGCCCGCAGTGCCGCCGACAGCCTCCACACCTCCACCACCAGCTCGTGCCAGGGGCGGATCAGGTCCATGTCAAGCGCCATCGGCTCCGGTGCCGCCGCCCGCAGGGCGCGGGCCGCCGCGAGCTGGGCGCTGGCCTGCTCCAGTCGCTGCCGGAACCGTTCCCGGCTGGGGCTGTCCATCACCCGCTCCGGGCAGTGCTGCACCAGCACCAGGCCGCGGGCAAACGACTCCTCGAAATCCTGGAGCAGCGGCGCCAGCACCTGATCGAGCAGCTCGCCGGCTTCCTCGGGGATGGGGGATGGGAGGCCGGATTCCATTCCGAAACCCTAGAGATCCCGTCCGCATCGGCCAGGGTCGGGGAACCGACGGGCCTGGGCGGAGGCCCTGCGGGGGCCTCCTGATGGCCTCAGCCCAGCAGCAGGCCCCCGTCCTCGCTGAGCAGGGCGCGGGCGCTGTGCAGGTCGTAGAGCAGGTCTTCCAGGGTGATGCGGGCCAGCTCCCGCTCCAGCGCCTGGTTGAGCCGGCGCTCCATGGCGGCGGTGACCCTGTCGGCGGCGGCCTGCTCCGGTGGATCGCCGGCAGCCCCTTCCGGCTCGGGAGCCATGGCGACGTGGGTTGCCTCCACGGCCCGCAGGATCTCGGCCAGGGGGATCGCCGCCGCCGGCCGCTGCAGGCGGTAGCCCCCGTGCCGCCCCCGACGGGCCTCCACCAGATCGGCCCGCCGCAGCCGCAGCATCAGCTGCTCCAGCATCGGGGCCGGCAGCTCCTGGGCCCGGGCGAGATCGTTGACCGAGTGCCAGGCGGAGGGGGCGAGGGCCAGCTCCAGCAGGGCCTTGATTGCCTGCAGCCCCCGGCGCCGCAGCATCAGCGGCCGCGGGGGCCGGCGGCCAGCCGCTCGAGCACGTGCTCAAGGGTGTAGCCAAACAGGGCGGGATCGGGCTCACTCCCTCCCAGATCCGCCAGCCCCAGCTCCGCCCAGCGGCGGTCGACCCGCGCCTCCAGTTCCCCATCCCGCCGGAGGGGCTCGCCCCAGTCGTGCCGCTTCTCCGGGCCGATCTTGGTGGTGGCGTCGATCGCCAGCCGCCCCCCCAGCCCCAGCCGCTCGCTGGCGAAATCGAGCGAATCGAAGGGGGTGTCCTCCAGCACGAACAGATCCCGCTGCGGATCCACCTTGGCCGCGATCGCCCAGATCACCTGCCGGGGATCGCGGATGGCGATCTCCCGGTCGACCACCACCACGAACTTGGTGTAGGTGAACTGGGGCAGGGCGCTCCAGAAGGCCATCGCCGCCCGCTTGGCCTGGCCGGGGTAGGCCTTGTCGATCGCGATCACCGCCAGCTTGTAGCTCAACCCCTCCATCGGCAGGAAGAAATCCACGATCTCCGGGATCTGCTGGCGCAGGATCGGGGTGTAGATGCGGTTGAGAGCGATCGCCAGCATCGCCTCCTCCTTCGGCGGCCGGCCGCTGAAGGTGGTGAGGAAGATCGGATCGCGCCGGTGGGTGACGCAGTGGAAGCGCACCAGGGGCGACTCCTCCTCGTTGCCGTAGAAACCCATGTGATCGCCGCAGGGGCCATCCGGCAGCTGCTCACCCGGGGTGATCGTGCCCTCCAGCACCACTTCGGCATGGGAGGGCACATCCAGGTCGAGGGTGCGGCACTTCACCAGCCGCACCCCCTCGCCGGCGTAGAGGCCGGCGAACAGCCATTCGCTCAGCTGCACCGGGATCGGCGTGGCGGCCGCCATCACCAGCAGGGGATGGACGCCGATCGCCACCGCCACCTCCAGCTTGCGCCCCATCGCCGCCGCCTTGCGCAGGTGGCGGGCGCCGCCGCGCACGCTCAGCCAGTGCACTGTCATTGAGTTCACCGACTGGCGCTGCAGCCGGTACACGCCCACGTTGGGCACCCCGGTTTCCGGGTCCTTGGTGATCACCAGCCCGAGGGTGATCACGCCACCGGCATCGCCGGGCCAGGGGCGCAGCAGCGGCAGATCGTTGAGGTTCACCTGATCGCCCTGCAGCACCCGCTGGTGGCAGGGGGGGGTGAGGTCGCGGTCGGGGCGGGCCTTGACCAGATCCCAGAACACGCGGCCGTAGCGCTTCAGTTCGCCCACTCCCTTGGGCGGCCGGGGCTGCTGCAGCAGGGCCAGCCGCTCGCCCAGGGCCTCCAGCTCCTCGGGCTGCTCCATGCCCATGCTCCACAGCACCCGCTCCACCGTGCCCAGCAGGTTCACAGCCACGGGCATGGGCGAGCCGATCACGTTCTCGAACAGCAGGGCAGGGCCGCCGAGGGCCAGCACCCGGTCGGCGATCGCCGCCAGCTCCAGATCCGGATCCACCTGCGCCGTGATCCGCCGCAGCTGGCCGCGCTGTTCCAGCAGGCGCAGAAAGCCGCGCAGGTCGCGGGTCTGCCGGTTCATCCCACCAGTCACGCGGCGCTGCGGCTAGAGCGTTGCACTCTGACGCATGCATCACTTTGCCGGCGGCCCTTCCTGGCCGGGCCGCTCAGGGCCGGGGCGAGAGTGCAAGGCCCTTGCCATCCAGCCATGCCGCGCCCCGCTGTTTCTCCTGCTGGCTGCCCCCGGTCCCAGTCTGTTCGCCGCTGCCCTGCCTGGCTGCTCGCTCTGGGCCTGGCCGCCTGCGCCCTGCCGCTGGGCCCCGCCCGGCGGAGGCCTGCACCCGCGTGCTTTACACCGCCCCCGATGGCACCGTGATCACCGGCCGCAGCATGGACTGGGCGGAGGACATGCGCTCCAATCTCTGGGCCTTCCCCCGTGGCATCGAGCGCAACGGCGCCGGAGGCGCAAGCACGCCCCGCTGGCGTTCCCGCTACGGCAGCGTCGTGGTGAGCGGCTACGACGTGGGCAGCGCCGAGGGCATGAATGAGAAAGGATTGGTGGCCAATCTCCTCTATCTGGCGGAATCGGATTACGGCAAGCCCGATGGCAAGCCTGTGCTCTCCATCTCGCTCTGGGCCCAGTACGCCCTCGATCAGTTCGCCACCGTGGCCGAAGCGGTGGCCGTGCTCCGCCGCGAGCCCTTCCGGGTGGTGGCCCCCCTGCTGCCCAACGGCAAGCGTGCCCAGCTGCACCTGTCCCTCTCCGACGCCACGGGCGATTCGGCGATCTTCGAGTACATCGGCGGCAGGCTCGTGGTTCACCACGGCCGCCAGTACACCGTGATGACCAACTCACCCAGCTTCGATCAGCAGCTGGCCCTCAACAGCTACTGGCAGACCGTGGGTGGCAACAGCTTCCTGCCGGGTACGATCCGGGCCGCCGATCGCTTCGTGCGGGCCTCCTTCCTGCTCGCCAGCCTCCCCCGCCAGGCCGATCCCGCCGTGATCACCGCCGTGCCCGAGCGGAGCTTTGCGCTCCAGTCCCTTGCCGGGGTGCTCGGCGTGGTGCGCGCCGTCAGCGTTCCCCTCGGCATCAGCACCCCGGGAGTCCCCAACGTCGCCTCCACCCTCTGGCGGGTGGCGAGCGATCAGAAGCGCCGGGTGCTCTACTTCGATTCCGTCACCGCCCCCAGCGTTTTCTGGGTGTCGCTCGATCAGATCAACCTCAGCGCCGGCGCCCCCGTGCGTCGGCTGCCCGTGGCCGGAGGCCGGATCTACGGCGGCGAGACGGCCGCCCGCTTCGAGCCGACCCCCGCCTTTGCCTTCCTGCCCGCTACCGGGTTGCCGAAGGGTGCGGCAGTGCGGTCGCGGCCCTGAGCGTGGGTGCTGGTGGTGGGCGAGCGCCCTGGCTATCAGCCAGGATCGGTCAGCGGCAGGGCACGGAGCAGCCGGCGCCGCTCCGGCCAATCGGGGAGGTGTTGATCCAGCAGGCTGCGGAAGGCTTCGTCATGGCGGGGCATCCGCAGATGGGCGAGTTCATGGAGCACCACATAGTCCAGGCAGGCCCTGGGCCTGCTGGCCAGCTGGGTGTTGAGGCGGATGTTGCCGCTGGCGGGATTGCAGCTTCCCCATTGGCAGCGCATGGCCTGGATGAACAGCCTGTTGCACTCCACCCCCAGGGCCTCCTGCCATCGCTGAATCAGCGGCGTGGCGGCTGCGCGAAGTTGCTCGCGATACCAGGCAGCCAACAGGTTTCGGCGTTTGGCGCTGCTGCTGCCGGGCCGGATGACCAGGTGGAGATGGTTTGGGCGCAATTCAATCCTCGGTGGCTTGTCCACCTCCTCGATATGCAAGAGAATCCGCCGGCCCCAGACGTAGTGGCTTTCGCGTTCCACCACCTGACGGGGGCTGAGCCTTTCCTGGAGCTCGAACCGGGATTGCTGGCGACGGATCCAGCCGAGCTTGCCGATCGTGTAAGCCCGCACCTGAGCCTCGCCCATTCCTTCGGGCGCTGAGATGCGCACTGCGCCCCGAGGTGGCAGCACCGACAGGTGCAGGTGCTTGATGGGTTTGACGGTGACTTCCACTGCCATCGAACCAATCAGGAGCTGATGGCTCGGGTAGGGATCGGGCATCAGTATTCGCTCTGGGCCATGAGGACCGCAAACAACCGTTCCACCTGGGCCTGGTCCTGCAACAGCCCAAACAACGCAGCCTTGATCACCTGCTCCTTGGCTTGGACACCCTTCCAGGCATCGGGCCTCACCTGGCGCACGGTCCGATCGATGCGCAGGGCCAGATCGAGATCGCCGTCAAGGTTGCTCCAGAGGGCTCGCTTGCCAGGGCTATCCAGCTCAGATGGGGTGGTGTCGGCCGTTTGTTGCTGCAGCTGGCGAGCCAGGTCGGCGACTCGACGGAGGTACTCCTCGTAGGCGTCAGCCTGTTGCTTGCGGAAGCGGATGATCTCATCGAGCACCTGGGACATGCGGTCGTAGAAGGCAGGATCGTTGGCTCGCTCGCTGATGATCGTGCGGCGCATGTTGTTCTCGATCGTCTCCTGCACCGCCCTGCGGTTGCTGGCCCCCTTGCCGAACGAGGCGTTGATCGCCTGGGCGACACCTGTCTTGACGATCAATTCCAAGAGGCCGATGTCATCGAACGCGGAGATCTTGCGTGAGGCCTCGGCCTCGATGTAGGCATCGATCAGGAAGCGCATGTCGGCCTCATAGGCCTTGAGGTCGAGGTTTTCCCCTGCTGCCAGCCGGATCACCTGACGCCAGTCGAGGCCCTTGTCGCGCTGCCTGGTGATGCGGGCGGCCTCACTGCCGCTGTAGCCGGCGTCGGTGAGTTCATTGGCTAGGGCGGCGTGGGCTCGGGTCAGCTCGGCCACCGCCTTGTAGTAGGCCCTGCGCAGAGGCTCATGCTCCTGAAGGTCATCCGGGTTTTCGGTGTTGCCGCAGAAGTGATGCAGGATCGCCAGTTCATCCATGGGCGGGGCGACGGGCTCAGCCAGCAGCGCCTCCTGCTCCAGGGCCTGGTCGAGACGTTCCCTGGCTTTCTTCAGCCGATCCTGAAGCAGCACATCAGGATCAGGACCACCGGCGGAGTGATCCAGATCGTCGCTGGAGTACACCGAGATGGCGTTCTCCACCTTGTTGAACAGGTCTTTGTAGTCGACGATCAGGCCATAGGGCTTGTCGTCGCCGTCGAGGCGGTTGGTGCGGCAGATCGCCTGGAACAGGCCGTGATCCTGCATCGACTTGTCGATGTAGAGCACGCTGCAGGAGGGGGCATCAAAGCCGGTGAGCAGCTTGTCGACCACGATCAGCAGCTTCATCTGGGCCGGCTGGTTGATGAACAGCTGTTTGGCCTGCTCTTCGTAGGTTTCGGTGCGGCTCATGCCCTGTTGTGGGGCGATGACTGAGAGGAGCTGCTCGTAAATGGTGAAGATCACCTGCTTGTCGGTTTCGGTGTTGGCGCCCACCTCCTCCTTGCTCACATCGGACGCTTTCGGGTCGTAGGAGGTGATCACGGCGCACTTGCCCTTGAGCTCCGTCTGGTTGAACAGCTCGTAGTAGCGGCAGGCTTCATAGATGCTGGAGGCCACCAGGATGGCGTTGCCGCGTTCGCCCGCCAGCCGCGGGATGTTGACCGCGAAATCGTGGATGATGTCGAACACGATGCGCTCCATCCTTGAGCGGGAACTGAGTACGTTCTGCAGGGTGCCCCACTGGCGCTTGAGCTCCCGTTGCTGCCAGGGATTGAGTGTGGCGGTCTTGGTGTCGAACCACTGATCCACGCGCTCCTGGGAGCTGAGCCGTTGGTCGATGTCACGGGCCTCATAGACCAGATTGAGCACCACCTGGTCTTCGACACCTTCGCTGAACTTGTAGGTGTGGATGTAGCCACCGAACACCTCCAGGCTGGTGGCTTTGTCTTTCTTGAGCAGGGGCGTGCCGGTGAAGCCGATGAACACGGCCTCGGTCAGCAGCGCCTTCATCAGCCGGTGCAGCCTGCCGCTCTGGGTGCGGTGGCACTCATCCACGAAGATGAACAGTTCGCCCACCGCAGGGCTGGGCTGGGCCTGTAGCTCATCCAGGTGTTTCTCGAAGTCATCGACGCCGCGCAGGCCGAACTTGTGGACGAGGGAGCAGAGCAGCCGGGGTGTGGGCTGCGCCAGGGCCTGCAGCAGATCCTTGCCGCTGCTGCTGCGCTGAATCGTTTCGCCCGCGGCTCCGAACACGCTCTCGATCTGCTTGTCGAGTTCATCGCGGTCGGTGGTGATCACCACGCGGGCGTTGGGATTGGTGGCCAGAATCCAGCGGGCCAGCAGCACCATCACGATGCTTTTGCCACT
>JBJTUJ010000226.1:0-3508 GCA_046080685.1 Cyanobium sp.
AGCCTCACCGGCATCGGCCGGATCCTGGGCATCAGCCGCGACCGGGTCCGCAACCTGGAGCGGGATGGTCTCTCCGGTCTGCGGCGTCTGAGCGATGCTGTCCAGGCCTACGTCGCCTGCTGAGCGTTGCGCGCGGATTCCACTGATCCCACGGTCGACTCTCCCGCCGGCCGGCTCTCCGGCACGCCCTCCGAGACGGCTGCTGTCATCGCCGGGGATCAGGGAGCAGCGTCCGAGATCCTGGAACTGTTTCCGCGCTACCTGCTGAAGGACCGCCTCCCGTCCCCCCTGCTCACCGAACTGGTCACGCTGGCGGAGGTCGTCGCGGCCGATCCCCACAGCCGGCCCGACGCCTCGGCCAAGCTCGCAGGCCAACTGGCCCTCCAGCGGGAACTCGGCTTCGACCACCCCTCGGTCCGCGACCTGTGCGAAGGCCAGATCCTGCCGGCCTGCGAGCGCTGGATCCGCCACGTGATCGATCGCCAGCCTCCCGGGGGGCGTGGCCCCTGGACCCCGGGCCGCTATGGGCTGCAGATGATCGATGTCTGGCTGAATGTGCAGCGTGCCGGCGACTACAACCCCACCCATACCCATGGCGGCAGCTTCTCCGGCGTGCTGTTCCTCAAGGTTCCGCCCCAGATCTGCGCCGACAGCTTCGACGGCCAGCTCTGCTTCCACGGGCCCGAGGAATGGCACATCCAGAGTTTCCGCACCGGCATGGCGCACTACGTGCTGCCGGTGCCGGGGGACTTTTACGTGTTTCCGGCCTGGCAGCCCCATTCGGTGGCGCCGTTCCGGGGGGAAGGGGCGCGCTGGTCGATCGCCTTCAACGTGGTGGCCGTGCCCCGGCCGTCAGGTGCGGTGGCTCCACCGCCCCCAGGCGCAGGGTTTGCGGTGAGCGAGGGCCTGCCGGCCCGGGCGAACCCCGCTGCCGCGGGTCAGGGCGGCAATGTCTCGCTCTCCAGCAACCGCCGTCGGCCCGGCGGTTTTCTCTGAACCCTGCCCCGCCCCCTCCGTGCCGCTTCGCCCTGGCCGGATCCGCTCCCCGCAGCGCGGTAGTGATCCCACCGACAACCTCCAGGAACGGGTTCCTGCCCTGCGCCGCTCCCTCCTTACTTGGTGGCAGCTGCACGGCCGCCACGACATTCCCTGGAAGCTGAACCGGGCGGGGAGTCCGCCGGCTGATGGGGAGCCCCTCGATCCCTATGGCATCTGGATCGCCGAGGTGATGCTGCAGCAGACCCAGCTCACCGTGGCGCTGCCCTACTGGCACCGCTGGATGGAGGCCCTGCCGAACCTGAGGGCCCTGGCGACCGCCGGCGAGCAGGACGTGCTGCTGCTCTGGCAAGGGCTGGGCTACTACTCCCGGGCCAGGCGACTCCATCAGGGTGCCCTCTCGCTGAAGCAACGGGCGGGGGCCGGAGCAGGGGATCCCTGGCCCTGCGATCTCGAGGGCTGGCAGGCCCTTCCAGGTATCGGCCGCAGCACCGCCGCCAGCATCCTCTCGTCGGCGTTCGATCGGCCCGCCGCGCTGCTTGACGGCAATGCCCTGCGGGTGCTGGCCCGCCTCACGGCCCATCCGGTTCCGCCGCGGCGAGCTCTGGCCGGGTTCTGGCGGCTGAGCGAGACCCTGCTCGATCGGCCCCGGCCCCGGGCCTTCAACCAGGCCCTCATGGACCTCGGTGCCACGGTCTGCACCCCCCGGAGCCCGACCTGCGGGTCATGCCCCTGGAGCCAGGGCTGCGCTGCGTACGCTGCCGGCGATCCCGCCCGTTTCCCTGTGAAGGACCAGACCCGCCCCGTTCCCTTCCAGGTCATTGGTGTCGCGGTGGTGCTCAATGGCAGCGGCCAGGTGCTGATCGATCAGCGCCTGCAGGAGGGGTTGCTGGGCGGATTGTGGGAGTTCCCCGGCGGCAAGCAGGAGCCCGGCGAGCCCATCGAGGCCACGATCCGCCGCGAACTGCAGGAGGAACTGGCCATCGAGGTGGAGGTGGGGGAGGAACTGGTGGTGCTGGAGCACGCCTACAGCCACAAGCGCCTGCGCTTCGTGGTGCACCTCTGCCGCTGGCTCTCCGGCGAGCCCCGGCCCCTGGCCTCCCAGCAGGTGCGCTGGGTGATGGCGGCCGATCTTGATGCCTACCCCTTCCCGGCGGCCAACGCCCGCATCATCGAGGCTCTGCGGCGTCGCCTCCACGCTGACGGACCCTCTGGCCACCGCCACCCTGGTGAGAGCCGAACGGCCGCCTGATGCCATTGCCCCGGGTTCTCTGCTTCGGCGAGGCGCTCGTCGATCGCCTGGGCCCGCCCGGAGGCGATCCCTCCCTTCCCGCCACCGCTGACCATCCGGTGGAGGACCGGCTGGGGGGCGCTCCGGCGAATGCGGTCTGCGCCCTGGCCCGCCTGGGCACCCCGGTCGCCTTCCTGGGCCGCCTGAGAGAAGACGCCATCGGCGCCGCCTTCACCGCCCTGTTCCAGGAGCGGGGGGTGGAGGTCTCCGCCCTCCAGTGGGACCCCGAGCGGCCCAGCCGCACGGTGCTGGTGCGGCGCGAGATCGGCGGGGAGCGCCGTTTCGGCGGCTTCGCCGGTGACCTGGGTATGGGGTTCGCCGATCAGGCCGTGGAAGCGGCCCAGCTGTCCGCGGCTGTGGCTCCGCTGCTGGCCGGAGCGCCCTGGGTTCTTGTTGGCACCCTGCCGCTGGCCAGTCCGGCTTCGGCGCAGGCTCTGGAGGCGCTGGTGGCCCTGGCGGCCGAGCAGGGAGCTCCCCTGGCCCTTGATGTGAACTGGCGCCCCACGTTCTGGGGGCTGGATCCCGAGGCCGATCCGCCGCCTGCGGTGCAGGGCCGGATCCGTCCGCTGCTGGAGCAGGCAGCCCTGATCAAATGTGCCGCTGAGGAGGCCCAGGCCCTGTTCGGCACCACCGATCCTGTGGGGATCGCGGAATCCCTGCCCCGGCGCCCGGCGGTGCTGGTCACTGATGGGGGTGCCCCCCTGCGATGGAGCCTGGCCGGCGGCAGCGGCACCCTGCCGGCCTTTGCCGTGGAGGCTGTCGACACCACCGGCGCAGGCGACGCCTTCACCGCCGGCCTGCTGCACGGCCTGGTTAGCGGCCCCCGGAGCCGGGAGAGCCCAGCCACGGATCCCGAGCAGCTGCTGCGGCGGGCCGCCGCCTGCGGCGCCCTGGTGACGCTCAGCGCCGGGGCCATCGATCCCCAGCCGACCGCCCAGCAGATCGAGGCCTTCCTCAGGCTCCAGGGGGGATGAGGCGGGCGAGCCGTCCCTCGCCCTCGGCTTCTATAACCAGGGTCCAGGCGCCCGGGGGGGCGAGGCTCATCCGTTCGGGCCATTCCACCGCCATCAGCGCCCCCAGCGCCTCGGCCTCCTCCCGTTCCTGGTGGAACAGCTCGTCGGCGGAGGCGGGCAGCTCCAGCCGGTAAAGGTCGAGATGCACCAGCGCCCGGCCGTCAGGGGCGCGGTAGTGCTGGGCCAGAGCGAAGGTGGGGCTGGTCAC
>JBJTUJ010000227.1:0-5838 GCA_046080685.1 Cyanobium sp.
CGCAGCTTTCAGCGCCAGCTGCAGGGGTTGGACCTGCGGTTGCGGCGGTTGAGCAACCTGCGCAGCTTGATGGAGCCGATCGCCGAACTGCTGCCCACCCTGATCGCCGTGGTGCTCGCCCTGTTCAGCTGGCAGCTCAGCTGCGGCCGCAGCGAGTTGCTGATCCCAGGCCTGGCCACCTTTGTGCTGGCTCTGCAACGCCTCAACCTGCGGCTCGTGCGCATCGGTCAGAGCGCCAACCTGCTTGCCGAGAACCTGCCCAGGATCGAGCTGCTCAATGATCTGCTGGCTGCCGAGGACAAAACCTTCCGGCGCCGCGGTGGCCATCCATTCCCAGGACTGAAGCACGGGATCCGCTTTGAAGGCGTGTCCTTCCGCTATCCAGAGCGCTCCCAGGCCGCCCTCATCGACGTGAGTTTCTTGTTGCCCCGCAACGGCACCGTGGCCCTGGTGGGAGCCTCCGGCGCCGGCAAATCAACCCTTGTTGATCTGCTGGTGGGCCTGATCGATCCCTGCGCCGGCCGAATCACGGTGGATGGGCAGGATCTGCAGAGCCTCGATCTCGACAGCTGGCAGCGGCGGCTGGGGGTGGTGAGTCAGGACGTGCTGGTGGTGCATGACACCATCGCCGCCAACATCGCCTTCGGGCTGGGGGATGGGGTGAGCCTGGAGGTCATCCGCCGCGCCGCAGCGGCCGCCTGCGCCGATGATTTCATCGAGGCTCCTCCTGAGGGTTACAACACCGTGATCGGCGAGCAGGGCCACCGGCTCAGCGGCGGTCAGCGCCAGCGGCTGTCCCTCGCCCGCGCCATGCTGCGGCAGCCGGAAATCCTGATCCTCGATGAGGCCACCAGCGCCCTCGACAGCCACTCCGAGGCTCGTGTTCATCAAGCGATCGAGGCCTTCCGCAGCGGCCGCACCGTGCTGGCCGTGGCCCACCGGCTCAGTTCGATCCGCGCTGCGGACCAGATTCTGGTGATCGATGGCGGAAGGGTCATGGAGCGGGGGAACCACGATCAGCTGCTGGCTCAGAGTGGTGCTTATGCCGCCCTTTGGCGGCGTCAACAAGGCCGTCCGCCCGCAGCCACCGCCCCCAACACCAGCCCATGACGGCCATCAGTCTGATCATGCCCACGGTGGACTGGGGCCCCACCTTCGCGCTGTGCCTTCAGGCGGGCCGGGCCGCCCTCGGCGCCGACGATGAGCTGCTGGTGGTGTTCGATGGCATGCCACCGCCACCACCCGAGTGGCTGCAAGCCAGCGGTGCCGTGCTGCTGCACACCGGTGCCCGCAGCGGCCCGGCCGCCGCCCGCAACCTCGGCGCCTGCCAGGCCCGCCACTCGATCCTGCTGTTCGTGGACGCCGATGTGGAGCTGCACCCCGATGCGGTCGAGCGCATCAAGGCGCACTTCAGTGCTGATCCCCAGCTCGCAGCCCTGTTCGGCAGCTACGACGACCGCCCCGCCGCACCCGGCCTGGTGAGCCGCTTCCGCAACCTGCTGCACCACCACACCCACACCAGCCATCCCGGCCCGGCATCCACGTTCTGGGCCGGCTGCGGAGCCGTGCGCCGCGAGTCGTTCCTGGCCCTGGGCGGCTTTGATGCCAAGACTTATCGCCAGCCCTGCATCGAAGACATCGAGTTCGGGCTGCGGCTCCACGATGCCGGCGGGCGGATCCTGCTCGACCCCGCCATTCAAGGCACGCACCACAAACGCTGGACGCTCAGCCTGATGCTGCGCACCGACATCCAGCAACGGGCGATTCCCTGGAGCCAGCTGCTGCTGCGCCGCCGCCAGCTGCCGGCAACCCTCAATCTCTCCACCTCAGCCCGCCTGAGCGCCGCCGCCAGCCTGTTGATCCCGGTTGCGCTCATGGCGGGCACCATCACCCCCTGGCGGGAAGGAGCATCCCTCGTGCTGGCGGTGAGCCTTGCCCTGATCCTGCTGCTCAACCGCCCGTTCCTGGCCCTGCTCTGGCACCGGGGCGGAATCCGTCTGGCCGCCGGGGGCACCGGCCTGTTCATCCTCTACCTCGTGTATTCCAGCCTCACCTTCGCCGTCGTTGCCCTCGCAGAGTTTGCAGCGGCCCCGGTTCGAGCGCCGAGCTGGCTCCGGGGCAGACCCGAGCTGCAGCGCAGGCTCTGCTGGGCAGGGCTGGCCCTGCTGGCCCTGATCGCGGCGGCAGCGATCGTAAGGGGACTGGTGCTCCTTGGCCTGGCCGAGGCCGGGAAGGATCTTCATCAACGATTTGATGAATGGCGCCTGTTTCGCGATCAGATCTACCCCTCGCCCCACCTTGCAGACGCCGAAGCGCGAGCACTGCCCTATTTCAGAACCACGGTTTACCTGCCGTGGGCCCTGCCGCTGTTTGGTCTGCTGTTCGCCGGTGGAGGGATGCTGCAGGGAAAACTGCTGATCAGCACCGTCAGCCTGGCTGGGCTGGCGCTGATGGCCGCCATCGGCTGGAGGACGTTGAGGCCGTTGGGCCGGTGGGCGGGTTGGCTTGGGTTGCTGACGCCCGTGGCGATTGCGGGCAATGGCAACGGCCTGGCTCACGGCCAGTTTTCGCTCCTCTGCATGGGCCTGATCAGCCTGCAATGGCTCCTGGTTGCACGCCGACGACCCCTCTCCGCAGGAGTGTGCTGGGCTCTGGCGATGCTGAAACCGCAGATCGCCCTGCCCTTCGTCATCCCCCTGTTGAGGCGTCGCAACTGGGCAGGCCTGGTGGCGGGCACTGGGCTGCTGCTGGGTTTGGCCGGCATGGCCATGCTCCAAACCAGAACAGCGGCCGGTGAACTGATGGCCAGTTGGCTACGCACCCTGCCCGCATTCATCCACGTCGGTCATCCCAATGCAATGGCGTCCCTGCTTTCATTCAACCCAGACCCATGGGGTCCAACCCTCGCAACGATGGCCCTGGCCTGGTTCCCCATCCTCGTGACGCTGGTATGGCTGGGGCGCCGGTTGAACTTCATCTCTCTTCCCATACGGGTTTGGCAGACACTGAATCGCCATCCCCTGGAGTTGGCAGCTCTCTGCGGCCTCGTTGGCCTCTTGAGTTTCTACCACCGCAATTACGACAACACCATGCTGTTCCCTGCCCTCTTGGCGGCCTGGAGAGCCAGCCTGAGAGCACCGCGCTGGGGCAACCTGCTGATCACCCTGCTGTTGGCCTTCTCGGGCTGGACCCCCCACAACCTGCAGGAAGCCATCCCTGGCTTCCGCTCACTCCATGTGCTGATCTGGAGCCTGAGCGGCATTTGGCTGTTGTGGGGCATGCTGACCAGCTCCAGGTCATGGGCCGAAGCACCACCGCTCAACTGGAAGAACTGAACCACTCCTGAAGCGGTGCCAGCAGGCGACGGTTGAGGAGGCCGTACACCTCCAGAGAGAAGTGACGATGGAGGGCTCCGCTGCGAATCAGGCTGCGATGGGCCACGACCCAGGAGAGCTGACTGCCGAGCACCCAGCTCCAGGGCCCAAGACCCCACTTGCGCCGAAAGTGCGCAATTCCCCGGCGCTGAATCCGATCCGACCAGCGGTGCTCAAACAACGGCCTGTTGGCATCCAACACCCACGCTGGGGTGAGGAACACCGCCACAGCCGCTGGTTCCAACCAGCACCGTCCCCCAAAACGCTGCACAGCAAGTGAAAAATCGAGAACTTCAGGCACGCTCTCGATAGCGGCGTCGTGCAGGGGATGAGCGCGAGCGAAGGAGGTTCGCAGCAGCAGGGCGTGGTATTCCGCCAGTTCGGTAGGAGCAAGCTCTGAAGGTTGTTGACCGGAGGTCCAATGGCGTTGATGTTGACGAACACGCAGCCGCATCCCCCCCACGTCCTGCGCAGCCGGCAGGTCCCACCGGCCAGATGGATCCGTTGGCGCCCGCGGTCGTTCTCCTCCAGCACCAGCGGCATCACCACATCGGCCCAATGCCGCTCGGCGGCAGCCACCAGCGCCTCCGCGCAGCCCGGCGCCAACCTGACGTCGTTCTCAACACACAGCAGATAGGAAACGGACAGGCGCTCAAGGGCCAGCAGGCGGGCCTGATTGGCGCTGATGAACGCCTCGCGCCGGAGCAGTTCAAAACTCCACTGCTCAGCCGAACGCTTGAGACCGTCGCGCACGGCCGGCGGTGAACCGCCATCAACGAACAGCACCGGAGTTCCTGCCGGCAAGTTCTGAAAGAGTGCGGCGATCAGAGCTTCAGGCCAGTCGTAACGGTCGCGCTGATTGACAACCACACCGAGAGAGTGGACCATCAGCGCGTCGCCTGCTCGCAGATCTGCGCCAGCACCTCCAGCTGATTGAGCCCAGGTCAGGTGCTGCTGCCAGCACGCGCGAGTCGACGCAAAAGGTTGGCGCTCCAATAGCCCCGCAATACTGGGGACAGCAATGGATGCGCCACCAGTTTCAGCGAACAGGGTTCGGCAGCGAAACCGGCATGACGCTTGAAACGATCCAGTTCCGGGCGAGCAGGGATGGTCTGGCGGCCCACCATCACGGCATCGATCGTGCCTCGGGCGAACAGCGCATTCAGGGCTCCGTCATAGAGGCAGTGGGTGGGATGGGCCCAGGCCAGGGCTGGATCCCAGTGCAGGGCGAACCAGTGAGCAGAGGGCGTTTCGATCCACAGCAGCAGGAAGGCTGCCAGCTGGCCTTCCACCCGACAGCCCCAGGCTTCCATCTGGGGATCACAGGCCAGGGCTCGGCAAAAGCGACGCCACCGCTCAGGTCGGTACCAGCTCCGATGGCTGGAGCGCCCGGCTCCGACCGCCGCGCAATTCACGCGCAGGCCCTCACGCTCCAGGTCTGGCCAGGCGATCGGACTCACCAAACAGAACCGCCCTCCAGAGCGCAACTTCTGTCTGAACTGCCGCTGCTGACGGGCAGGGCCGTGGCCCTCGCGACGGGCGACGTAACGGCACAGTGGCTGTACCGTCGGCGCAGCAGAAGAGGCGAGCGCCACAAGCCGCCCACTTCTCATCAGCACGTCGCGCACCTCCTGGGGTGAAGGATTCACGGCAAGAGCGCCGGGGAAACTCTGCAGCGAAAACCGACCGACTGGCCGCCAGCAGCACCGATCACCCAAGACGACAGGCTCCCCGGCGGCCTGCAGTGTCTGCGCCAGGGAACGGTGGGCTAAGGCGGTGTCCAGAACGCGCAAAGCAAACCCGAAAACAGCAGAGCAATGACTGGTCGGAAGTCAGTTCATCACAGGGGCCGCGTTGATGTCACCCCCGGGCCGTTTCCAACCGCATTGAGCAGCGGCGGTCCATCACCATGGAGGGCAACAGGGACTGGCGGCAACCCCTGACTAGGCTGACCCCACCCGAATCCTGACTGCAGCGGTCTGATGGTGCTCGCCAACCACCAGGGCACCACGCCCCCCAGCCCCATCAGTCCACCGTCCAGCGCCCCGCCCAGCCCAGCTGCCGCAGCCACAGCCCCTACCGCCGCCACCTGGACCGCCGCCGACGGCGCCGCCCTCTACGGCCTCGACCGCTGGGGTGATCCCTACTTCGCCGCCAACGCCCGCGGCCACGTGTGCGTGCAGCCCCAGGGGGAGCGGGGCGGCTCCCTCGATCTGGTGGAGCTGGTGCAGGAGCTGCGGGGCCGCAGCCTCAGCCTGCCCCTGCTGATCCGCTTCGACGACATCCTCGAAGACCGGCTGGAGCGGCTGCACGGCGCCTTTGTGCGGGCGATCGCCCAGTACGGCTACGCCGGCCGCTACCAGGGGGTGTTCCCGGTGAAGTGCAACCAGCAGCGCCACGTGGTGGAGCAGCTGGTGGAGAGCGGCAGGCGCTGGCACTTCGGCCTGGAGGCCGGCAGCAAGGC
>JBJTUJ010000228.1:0-21873 GCA_046080685.1 Cyanobium sp.
GCCCCCACTCCTGCGAGAAGACCCGTGGTCCCCGCCAGGGCCGCGAGGGAGATCAGCAGACTCCGGCATGAACGGTTGGCGCCTGACTGCTGGGCTGGCGAAGGCAGGGGCATGGAGGAAAAATGCGGCAACTCGATAGGCCTTCGGGTCGCGTTCTCTGCCTTGCAAGGTGTAAGCCTTGGGAGTGAGATCAGCGGGAGTGTGATCAGCGCCTGATGGACGTTTTGATCATCCTAAACCTAGGCAGTGTGCTGTCATGCCTGATGTGCCTCGAGGCACATCGATCGGGCGCTGCCGGCACCCACAGTTGTGGAGGCTTTCTCCTCGCTTTCATGGCTGCCGGTGTTCCTTTGACTGCTGCTCACTTTGCTGCAGTGGAGGATGAGGTGGTGGAGGCTCACTTCCGCTCCGCGAGCAAGAAGCTGGGCCGGTCGTACTTCGTGATCGATTGCGACCGCCACATCATCGAACCGCCGGAAGCCTTCACGCGCTATCTCGATCCGCAATGGTGCGATCAGGCTCCGCGTCTGGTCCGTGACAACCGCGGTGCTCCCCGACTGATGATCGAGGGCCGTCTGTATCAGAAGCCCTCCGGCTACGGCCCCGGGCGGCCCGAGGGCTGTGGTGTCCAGCGCCCCCGTGGCGATGGTCTCTCCTATGAGCTCGCCCACCGCCATGCCTTCGAGAACAGGGATCTCGACATGGACCTGTCAGGCATTGATTGCGCCCTATGGATTCCTACCCTGGGCTTGTTCACCCCAGACATCGAGAATCCAGAACTTCAGTACGCCGTGATGCGCGCCCTCAATGACTGGACGGCGCACGAATGGGCGACCGGCCGGCGCCACCTCTGGTGCGTGAGCATCCCGCCAAGACCCGACTGGGCCGTGGCCGAGATCCGCCGCTGCCATGCCCTCGGGGCCACCGCCGTGTGGATGCGCCCGAATGTGATGCAGGGCGTCCGCTGGTGGACCCGGGACTGGGATGTGGTGTGGCAGGCGATGGAGGAGCATTCGCTGGCGCTGGTCTTCCACGAGGCGACGGGCACTTACAACGCCACCTACAGCACGGATTACAAATTCGACCGCAACTGGTTGGCCCATGCCGTCTCCCATCCGTTGGAGATGGCAACCGCCCTTTCGGCGATCATCGGCTATGGGGTGCTCGAACGCCATCCTCGCCTTCAGGCTCTGTTCTGCGAAGGCGGTGCCACCTGGGTGCCCTACATGCTGTTCCGCCTCGACAATCACTATCAGGCCCGCCCCAGTGAAATGGAGGATCTGGTGCTGCCTCCCTCCGACTACTTCAGGCGCCAGTGCGTGATCTGCTCCTTCGAGCCCGAGGAGGCGCTGCTGCGCGAAACCATGGCCTGGCTCGACGGCCGCCATATGGCCTGCACAAGCGATTACCCCCACTGGGATTCCAGCGGGGTCTCCGGGGTGGTGCGCTATCTGGAGAACTATCCAGATATCAGTGAGGAAACGCGAGTGAATTTCTTCTCGCGCACGGCGATCCATGCCCTGGGCCTGCAGGAGCGGTTGCCATGAGCGATTCCTCCCGCGAACCTTCGCGCCCATGGCTTGCCGAGCGGGTGGCGCTGGAACTGGCCTCCGATGTGCGCCTGCCTGAGGCCGGCGCCATCGTGGAGGTGAACGCTCTCGATGGCCGGCAGGTCTGCCTGGCCCGGCTCGCAGGCGGCGAGCTGACCGCGTTCGAGCCACGCTGTCCGCATCAAGGTGTGCCCCTCTGCCATGGGGTGCTGGAGGGGGAGCAGGTCATCTGCCTTGAGCATTTCTGGCGCTGGCAGGTCCGCAGCGGTGAGCCCCTGGGCCCTGGGCATCCGCCCCTGTGCACTTATCGCGTCGATCAGCAGGGCCAGCGGCTGAGGCTGCTGCCGGCCTGAAGGCCACTGGCCGGCCCCGCTTGTCCGTAGGCGCTCTTACTGCTGCACCGGCAGTGGCACCGGCCCAACCGTGCGGGTCCCGGTGCGCACCGAGCAGCGGCCGGAACCCTCCAGGCCGTGCTGCGCTTCAAAACGCTCCAGACCCTCCAGCAGCCACCGCTCGCGGAGCGTCGCCTCCGCGATCCCCGCATGGGCCGCAGCCGCCTCGATCCGGGCGGAGAGGGCCGCGGCATCCGCCGCGTCGTCGGGGGCTTGGCTCAGGGAGGTCATGGCGCGGCGGAGGGCGACAGCGTTGCCGGCATTCTCCGCCCGCGGGACTCCGGGGCGCCGTTCCCTGCGATCAAGGTTTCCATGGACGGGCAGGGGCTCTGCCTACGCTGGGCCGATCCCGCCCAGCCGCCGGTGACCAGCACCGCCCCCGCCGCCAACATCCATCCGAGCGGCACCGGTCCCGATCCCACCGCCCTCGTGCCCGAGGTGCGCCCCGATCCCCTCGGCCGCTTTGGAGCCTTCGGGGGCCAGTACGTGCCGGAAACCCTCATGCCCGCTCTGGCGGAACTGGAGGCGGCGGCTGCCAAGGCATGGGCCGATCCCGCCTTCACCGAGCGGCTCAACCATCTGCTGAAGCACTACGTGGGCCGGCCCAGCCCCCTCTACGAGGCGGAACGCCTCACGGAGCACTACCGCCGGCCCGAGGGCGGCCCGCGCATCTGGCTGAAGCGCGAAGACCTCAACCACACCGGCGCCCACAAGATCAACAACGCCCTGGGTCAGGCGCTGCTCGCCCTGCGGATGGGCAAGAAGCGGATCATCGCCGAGACCGGCGCCGGCCAGCACGGCGTGGCCACCGCCACGGTCTGCGCCCGCTTCGGCCTGGACTGCGTGATCTACATGGGCGCCGAGGACATGCGCCGCCAGGCCCTGAACGTGTTCCGCATGCGCCTGCTGGGCGCCAGGGTGCAACCGGTGACGGCAGGCACCGCCACGCTCAAGGACGCCACCAGCGAAGCGATCCGCGACTGGGTCACCAACGTGGAGAGCACCCACTACATCCTGGGTTCAGTGGCCGGCCCCCATCCCTACCCGATGCTGGTGCGCGATTTTCACGCCTGCATCGGCCTGGAGGCGAAGCAGCAGTGCGCCGAGGCCTTCGGCCGGCTGCCGGATGTGCTCGTGGCCTGTGTGGGCGGCGGCTCCAACGCCATGGGCCTGTTCCACCCCTTCGTGGAGGACGCCTCGGTGCGCCTGATCGGCGTTGAAGCCGCCGGCGACGGCGTGGCCACCGGTCGCCATGCCGCCACGATCACCGAGGGCCGGGTGGGGGTGCTGCACGGTGCCATGAGCCTGCTGCTCCAGGACGCCGAGGGCCAGGTGCAGGAAGCCCATTCGATCAGCGCTGGCCTCGATTACCCCGGCGTGGGACCGGAGCACAGCTATCTGAAAACCATCGGCCGGGCCGAGTACGGCGCCGTCACCGACGACGAGGCTCTCGAAGCCCTGCAGCTGCTCTGCCGCCTGGAGGGCATCATCCCGGCCCTGGAGACGGCCCACGCCTTCGCCTGGCTGGAGAAGCTCTGCCCCACCCTGGCCCCGGGCACCGAGGTGGTGGTGAACCTCTCCGGTCGCGGCGACAAGGACGTCAACACCGTGGCCGACCGCCTCGGCGGCGCTCTGGGGGGCTGATGCTGACTGTGGTCTCTGGGTATTGCAATGGTCCCCTTGGATTCGCACATGAACAACTGAGCACCATCAATCGATGTGTAAGCGCAACGATCGCGTTGTCCTTGCTGCAGTGAGTCTGACCGTGGCGTAGGCGTTGGAATTGGCGGAATTTCTAGACGTTTGCTAATACTTTGGTTGTCGGAGTCGCTGTCAGCCACTCCCTCATCGCTATGCACACGCTCGGCAGCCAGGATGAGGTCGTGCACGGTTGCGGTCATCGCGAGGGCCGATTGAATCAGGCCAGAGTTCTTATCGACGCCGATATGGACTTTCGTCTCGTGGGATCACTGGTTGCCCTTCTTGGTCTTCGGCATCCAGGGATCCCGTTTCCCGTCGTTGTTATGGGTGGAACGGGGCGCTTTGATCAACGGCTCCTTCGTGGCGGGATCAATGAGTGAATCCCATTTCAGCAGCTCGAATCAGACAGCCGGGTTCGCCAGGCTTATCATGTCATTGAGGCTATCTTTTCGACCACAAAGCCGATCGAACCGGCACGATGGATGGCATCAATCTGGCGATCCTTGGCCGGCAGGCGCGCTTTACGAGGCGTCAGCCAGGGAGTTGCCGTGTTGAAGGCATCCAACAAGGCCAGCGACTTACGAACGGGCCTCGAATAGCTGCCCATCCTGGCAAGTGAACCAAGCGTGTCACCAGAGGGCCACATCCTTACTGGATTCAGAGAGGAAATCGAAGCAAACAGAGAGAGAAGGGCCCATGCCGTGTGATGAAAATAGGAGTGGTGGAACGGCTCTCCCTGGGAGACGGTGCCGACATAGATGCCACCCGGTCGGAGCACCCGATTAACTTCGCTAATAGCGATAAAGGGATTGTGTAGGTGCTCGAGAACAGCAAAGGACAGAACACAGTCCATGGATTCTGTCTGAAACGGCAAGGAATGCCCATCGGCTAACTGATCGGCTTGAACGGAGTCATAGTCAACTCCCACATAGGAGTGCCCAAGGAATTCCACTGGTAGTTTCTGGTCTTTTGGCCCGCAGCCAAGATCAAGAACACGGCTGGGCCTGTCGAGCCGCTGCATGATGGCCGACATCAATTCAGTTGAATCCCGGATAGCCTGCGGTCCTCGATAGGTGGCCTTGGGTGGACTGGTTTCCAGGGCGGCCAGAGAGCTGATCGGATCGAACTGGAGACCCCTGTACAAGGTGGTGACCAACGGTTGGGGATCGTGAGGCCGGAGATCGCCGAGCACAGTGGAGTAGCTGCAGACCAAGCATTGCAAACGCCCATCAGATACAGCAACTTCACTGGAGCAGTCGGGACACGCCAGGAGTTCGTAATACCAGGGAACGTTTGCCATGTACAGCATGGAGTGACACTTTAGGATAGCCGTACCAAGCTTCGACGCTATCCCTGGAAGCCACTGGGTTTTGCCTGCGGCGTAATGTCTCGTCCCTGAGCTGCCACTGGCACAAGGGGTTTCTCCAGGGTGCTCTGTGGAGCCTGCCTGCCGATGCGGCCGCTCGACCTGAGCGATGAGGAGGTGCAGCGAACTGCGGGGGGCTGCCAGAGAGAGTTCCCCTCGCTCCTCCAGGCGATCGTGCCCAGTGCCGCGATTTTCATGACCTGCGTGCCAGCACAATCAACCCCTCGATGGCCCGGCCGATGGAGTTGAGGTGCAGCCCTGGCTGGCCTGCATGTGGGGCCTCATGACACCCGTGAGAGCTACGGCTTCTCACCTGAGAGGGTGTTCACGCGTCAAAAACGCAGGCTGCACCCATCCCGGGTGAGCCAGTGGAGGAAGCAGCTCATGGAGGGCGCCAGTGACCTGTTCACCTTTGACCAGGAGACCCAGGCGGGCTCAGGACAGGAGCCTGGCAAAGGAGGCTGCGCTGTTCCAGCAGATTGTCGGGATCCAGATTGAGTGGTAGTTGCTGAACAAAGTGGTGGCGGTTCAATTGAACGAAGATGCGTTGGTGATGAAGGATAGGAGCTTGACAGAAGCTGGCTCGGCAGATCTGAAAGGACTTCATCCCTGGCCTGCCGGCACTTTTGGATGCATAAATGACACGAAAGCATTCTCCGCAAATCAGCAGAATAAGCGCAGGCCAGGATTGCAGGAAATGGATATTCGAGCGTGACTCGGATCTGCCCTGACGAGTGCTATTGGAGTAGTTGGTTGCATCCTCTGGTTTGGCAGTACCTGCGATGAAAAATCTGGTTAGAGAACTCCAGGCCGCAGAGAATTGCGCTTTAGTGCTTATTGATAGTCAGGGATTGGTGCTCCCGGGCTGGTTCAGGCTTTGGACCAATGTTGGTGGCCTCAGAGTGGATCTTCCTCCCAGCTGAAGCGAGGTAGCTTCGCGATCGCTTCCTTCATGTTGCGGGCCCAGATCTCCATGGAGCGAACCACCTGGCTGTCATCCTTCTCCAGCTTGAGCCGGCGTGACACCCGCCGTTCATTGGCGGGCACCAGGGCGATCTCGAACGGTGGGCCCACCGTGAGATTGGAACGGCGCGTGACGATCTGCGATACAAGGCAGAGGCGGGCCGCATCCTCCAGCGAAAGATCAGGGTGGCCCACGTAGTCAAGCGGTGGTTTGCCGTACTTGCTCTCCCCGATCTGCACGAATGGGGTTTCCTTGGTGGCCATCACGGCGTTGCCCTGCGGATAGATCAGATAGAGGCCATGCCGCTCCTCGCCGATCTGGCCCCCGAGGATGAAACTGGCTTCACCCGTGGCTCCGGTTTCCCGCAGCGAGATGGCGTACTGGCGCTGTACCGCCACGCTGAGCTGTCCCACGTAGTCGACTGCCTCGAACAGATAGCGGGCGCTGCGCAGATCGGGAACGGCCGCCCCGTCCTCCCTCGACGGAGGGGGAGACTCGTGATCGAGGTCGCGGCGGATGCGGTTGAGCACGGCCTGGGTGGTGCCCAGATTCCCGGCGGCCATCAGCACGAACAGCCTGTCGGCGGCCGGCTGAAAGACATGCATCTTGCTGTAGGTGGAGATGTAGTCCACCCCGGCATTGGTGCGGGAATCAGAAGCGAAAACAAGCCCCTTCTCCAACAGGAAGGCAACGCAGTAAGTCATCGGGTGGGGCCTCAGCTCAGCAGGCGCTGCAGGATCGTGGCCACCGAGCGCACTGCCGATCGGGCGGTGGCATAGGCCATGCGCATCGGGCCCACCAGCGCCACCTGACCCTCCCCACCGTCGCCGGTTCGGTATGTGGCCTGCACCACGCTGCACTGTCCGAGAGCGGGCTCTGGATGTTCCGTGCCGATCCAGATGGCCTCCCCGGGCCCGAGCACCTGTTCGGGTCGGTGCTCCACCAGTTGCAGCAGCGGCAGGAGGGTGGAGGTGTGGCCGAACTCCGGCTGTCCGAGCAGACCCCCCAGGCCGGCGGCCACGACGCCATCGGAAGCGAGCTGGCCGCTTCTGGCATGGTTCTCCAGGGCCTGGCGCAGCAGGTCGCCGCTGCCCCGCAGCTCCGCCGGCATCCGCTCCCAGGGAATTTCTCCCACCCGTCCCTGCCGCAGCTGGGTGTTAGCCCAGCGCTCCATCACCGGCAGGGTGTCGAGCCCGCCATGGGGAAGCCGCAGGTTGAGGCTGGTGGTGAGGGCCGGGCCCTGGACCAGGAACACCAGCAGTCGCTCGGCGCTTGGCACCAGGCGGATCTCCTGCAGTTCCGGCCTCTGGCGCCGCGGCCGGGTGATCAGGCTCAGCAGACCGGTGAAGTCCGCTAGGCGGCGGGCCAGGTGCAGCAGCAGATCATCGAGGGCGGCCCATTGCAGGCTGAGCCCCGCAAGCTCCCGGTCGAGCTGGAGGGCCGCCGAACCGGGGGCCGGCAGCAGCCGATCCACGTAGTGGCGGTACCCCCGCTGGCTGGGGATGCGGCCGGCGGAGGTGTGGGGCTGGGTGAGCAGGCCCCGCAGCTCCAGGGCTCCCATGGCCGAGCGCACGGTGGCGGGGCTGGCAGGCAGGCCGAACCGGCGCACCAGGGTGGTGCTCCCCACCGGTTCCACAGTGTCGACGTAGTGCCGGACCGTGGCCTGGAGCACCTCCTGTTGTCGGCGCGGCAGGGACTCCACGGGGGCGGCAGGGTCGCGGAAAGTTTTTAGATCGTAGGGACCAGCCCACGGGCTTCGCAGGGGGGGAGGCCGCCCCGTGCGCCGGTTCAGTAGCGGGGCATCGTCGGATCCACCTCCACACTCCAGGCATCGATGCCGCCCTGCAGGTTCCAGACCTCCCGGTAGCCGTGCTCCTGCATCAACCAGCAGGCGAAATTCCAGCTGCGCACCCCCGCATGGCAGAGCACCGCCACGGGGCGATCCCGGTCCAGCCGTTCCGCGACGGTATCCATCCACTCGGAGGAACGGCTCAGAGGGAGATGCACGACGGGATGGGGCAGGCGTGCCAGCTCGATTTCCCGATCCTCGCGCACGTCCACCAGCTGGATCGGTTCGCCACGCTCCAGCCGCTGCTGCAGGTCGTGGGCGCGGATCTGTTCGGGCGGGCTCATGGGAGGCGCGGCAGCGGGGGCGGGGGCAGGATGGGTCCCATCCTGATGGAGACGCATGAAGGCCCGCCCGTTCCTCGCGGTGGTGCTGGCGGTGGTGCTGGCCGTCCTCGGTCTCGGGCTCGGCGGCTGGTGGCTGGTCTGGCAGCGCAGCCCCCTGCAGCTGGCCCATCGGCCCCTGGAGGTGCCACGCGCCGCGCGCTTCGTGCCCCGCCAGGTCCCCCTGGCCCTCTACCTCTTCACCGATGGCGAGGAGCCCGTGGCCTATGCCCGGGCCGTGGCCGAGGGACGCCGGCGCCGTGAGGTTGCCGATGTGATCGGCAGGCTTCGGGACGGGGCCTTCGCCGCCGCCGGCCTCGACTACCGCAACGAGCTGGCGGGATGGCTCGATGCCCCGGTGGGCCTGGCCTTGTTCGACGCTCCCGCCCCCGCGGCGGACGGGGCCGAGGCCTCTGCGGCCACCGGGGGCTGGCTGCTCGTGCTCGGCAGCCGCGACGAGGATGGGGCACGCCGCTTCCTCCAGCGCTTCTGGCAGACCCGCAGCCTGGCCGGCACCGACCTGCAGGTGAGCCGCTATCGCGGCATGGGCCTGATCAGCGGCCGCGGCGCCCTGGTGGGCCAGGAGCCGATCCCCCTGGCCACGGCCCTGGTCGACGACGACCTGGTGCTGATCGCCTCGGGCCGCGGCATCCTCGAGCAGGCCCTCGACGTCTCCCAGATCGATGAGCTCAATCAGGCGGGGCAGCCCGGCTTCGCCGCCAGCCTGGATCGCCTGGGGCCGGCGGCTGCCCTGCTGCTGGCCCGGCCCCAGGCGATGGAGCACTGGCTGGGCCTGTCTCTGCCGCAGGCCGCGGAGGATCGGCCCAGCCGGATGATCGCCGCCCTCAGGCCGGAGGGACGGGCGCTGGTGCTGCGCGGACAGCTCGAGTTGTCCACCACGCTGGCCGCCGCTCCCCTGGCCCAGCACCGGCGGGAGGCCCTGCTGGCAGGCCGTCGCGGCGACGCCGCCAGCCTGGCGCTCCTTCAGGACCCGGCCGCACTGGCGCAGGTGCCGATCCTGGCTCCCCTGCTGGCCCGCTCTCTGGCCCCGGTCGCGGCCGGGGAGGCGGGCCCGCTGCCGGCTCTGGTGGCCGCCGCTGATGGTGGTGCCCTGCTGGCGGCTGACGGCAGCGGGGGCTGGCTGCTGGGTACCGCGGCCGACCAGCCCGATCCCGCGTCCCTGGAGGCGCCGCTGGCGGCCGAGGGCCTGATTGCGGCGCCCCTCGAGCTGGAGGATCGTTCCCTGCTGGTCTGGACCCGCTTGGCTGCGACCGGCCGCGGCAGCCGCCGCGGGAGCGAGGGGGGGTTGCAGGCCTCCCTCGCCGGCTGGCGCGCCGTGGAGAACGATCTGGCCTGGTGGGGTGGTCGACTCGATCTCCTGGACGCCCGCAGCGGCGAGGAAGGTGCCCACCGGGAGCGCCAGATCGAAGCGCTGGACACCCCCTCGGCCCCGTTCCAGTGGGCCCTGGGGGTGGCCCCGGCGCGTGCCCTGCTCCACGATCTGCCTCCCTGGCGCCTGCTGGCCGGCCTGGCTGGCGGCAGCCTCGATCAGACGGTCGAGGGGCTGGCTGTCGCCCTGCAGCCCGGGGCCGGCGGTCTGGGCATCGACGCCAGGATCGACTTCGACTGACGCCCTTCCCACCCATGGCCGCCGACCTGCTGATCCTGCGCCACGGCATCGCCGAGGAACGCACTCCCGCCCGGCCCGACGACGGCCGCGAACTCACCGAGGCCGGCCGGCGGCGCACTCGGGCTGTTCTCGATCACCTGGTGGGGATGGGGTTGCGGGCCGACCGTCTGCTGGCCAGCCCCCTAGCCCGAGCCCGCCAGACCGCCGAACTGGCGGTGGCTGCCGGCCTGGCTCCGCGGCTGGAGCTGGCGGAGGCCTTGGCCCCTGGGGGGGATCCCGTGCCCCTGATCGGCACCTGGCTGGCGGAACTGGCCGCAGCCGGCGGCGAGCGGCGACGGCTGGCCCTGGTGGGTCACGAGCCGGATCTCGGCCTCCTGGTGGCCCGACTGATCGGGGCGGTGCCCGGATCGATCAATCTGCGCAAGGCCGGCGTGGCCGTCCTGCGCCTGCCGGGTCCGGCCACCGCGGGGTTGGAGGGGCGGGCCCGGCTGCTGCTGCTGCTGGCGCCCCGTCTGCTCCTGGCCGGAAGCTGAGGGTGGCGGCGGAGGGAGGCGGCTGTCGCTGCGGAAGCTCACCGGCCGCGGCAACCAGCGCTACGGCGCCGAGGGAAGCCGCCCACCTAGGTTTCCGGGAGCTCACAGCCATCGGTATGGACGCGGCAACCCCCCGAGCGGAAACACCCGGAGCGGATGGGTCCGCCAGCCGCAGCACCGACTCCGCCTCTGTCGTTCCCTTCCGCCCCGGCCTGGAGGGGGTGCCGGCCACTCAGTCGGCGGTTTGTGACATCGATGGCCAAAGGGGCCTGCTCACCTATCGCGGCTACCCGCTGGAGCAGCTGGCTCAGCGCAGCAGCTTCCTGGAAACGGCCTACCTGCTCATCTGGGGGGAGCTGCCCACCATCTCCCAGCTGCGGGAGTTCGAGCAGGAGGTGCAGATGCACCGGCGGGTGAGCTTCCGGATCCGCGACATGATGAAGTGCTTCCCGGCCACGGGACACCCGATGGATGCGCTGCAGGCCAGCGCCGCCTCCCTGGGATTGTTCTATTCCCGCCGGGCCCTCAACGACCCCCACTACATCTTCGATGCGGTGGTGCGGCTGATCGCCAAGATCCCCACGATGGTGGCGGCGTTCCAGCTGATCCGCAAAGGTCAGGATCCGATCCAGCCCCGCGACGACCTGCCCTACGCGGCGAACTTCCTCTACATGCTCACCGAGCGGGAGCCGGATCCGATGGCGGCCCGCCTGTTCGACGCCTGCCTGATCCTGCACGCGGAGCACAGCCTCAACGCCAGCACGTTCAGCGCCCGGGTGACGGCCAGCACCCTCACCGATCCCTACGCCGTGGTGGCCTCGGCGGTCGGCACCCTGGCGGGACCCCTGCATGGCGGCGCCAACGAGGACGTGCTCGACATGCTCGATCAGATCGGCAGCGTCGATCGGGCGGAGGCCTGGCTGGATGAGGCGATCGCCTCCAAACAGAAGATCATGGGTTTCGGTCACCGCGAGTACCGGGTCAAGGACCCGCGGGCGGTGATTCTCCAAAGCCTGGCCGAAGACCTGTTCCTGCGCTTCGGCCACGACGGGATGTACGACGTGGCGCGGCGCCTGGAGGAGGTGGCCGCCGACCGGCTCGGCCCCAAGGGCATCTATCCCAACGTCGACTTCTACTCCGGCCTCGTCTACCGGAAGCTCGGCATCCCGCGCGACCTGTTCACGCCGATCTTCGCGATCGCCCGCACCGCCGGCTGGCTGGCCCACTGGCGCGAGCAGATCGGTGCCAACCGCATCTTCCGGCCCACCCAGATCTACACAGGCTCACCCCTACGCGACTGGCTGCCGCTGGAGAGCCGTCCGATGGCCCCCGTTCCCTCCTAAGTTGCCCCCCGCGCTGACCCCTCGATGGTGACGAACCCGATGTTGAGTTCCGGCCTCGATCTGCAGGCCAGCTTCGTGGAGGCCGTTTCCGGTCTGGGCGTCGGCCCCGGGGTTGCCCGTTTGCTCTGGCTGCCCCTGCCGATGGTCACCGTGCTGGTGGCCGCGGTGGTGGGGGTGCTGGTGAACGTCTGGCTGGAGCGCAAGATCTCCGCCGCCGTCCAGCAGCGCATCGGCCCCGAGTATGCCGGCCCCCTCGGCGTGCTTCAGCCGATGGCCGATGGCCTGAAGCTGGTGTTCAAGGAGGACATCATCCCGGCCCGGGCCGATGGCCTGCTGTTCACCCTCGGCCCCGTGCTGGTGCTGGTGCCGGTGATCCTCTCCTGGCTGGTGGTGCCCTTCGGCCAGAACCTGCTGATCAGCAACGTGGGCGTGGGGATCTTCCTCTGGATCGCCCTGAGTTCGATCCAGCCCATCGGGCTGCTGATGAGCGGCTATTCCAGCAACAACAAGTACTCCCTGCTGGGGGGGCTGAGGGCGGCTGCCCAGTCGATCAGCTACGAGATCCCCCTGGCCCTGGCCGTGCTGGCGGTGGTGATGATGAGCAATTCGCTCAGCACGGTCGACATCGTGAACCAGCAGTCGGGTGCCGGCATCTTCAGCTGGAACATCTGGCGTCAGCCCGTGGGCTTCGTGATCTTCTGGATCTGTGCCCTTGCCGAGTGCGAGCGGCTTCCCTTCGACCTGCCCGAGGCCGAGGAGGAACTGGTCGCCGGCTACCAAACGGAATACTCCGGCATGAAGTTCGCCCTCTTCTACCTGTGCAGCTACATCAATCTGGTGCTGTCCGCCCTGCTGGTGGCCGTTCTTTACCTGGGAGGCTGGAGCTTCCCCGTGCCGGTGGAGTGGATCGCCGGCTGGTTGAACATCCCCATCGACTCCCCGGCTCTTCAGGTCGTCACGGGCAGCCTCGGCATCGTGATGACGGTGCTCAAGGCCTACCTGCTGGTGTTCTTCGCCATCCTGCTGCGCTGGACCGTGCCCCGGGTGCGGATCGACCAACTGCTCGATCTCGGCTGGAAATTCCTGCTGCCGATCGCTCTGGTCAACCTGCTCGTCACCGCCGCTCTCAAGCTCGCCTTCCCGGCCGTCTTCGGCGGCTGAGCCCCGTCGTCGGTTTTCCGTCCGAGGGGCCATCATGGTCCCACTTTCCGTTCTCCGCCTGTTGCCCCGATGTTCGGGTTCCTCAAGAAAGTCGGTGATTACACCAAGGATGCCGTGGGTGCGGCCCAGTACCTCACCCAGGGGCTGTCGGTAACCTTCGACCATCTGCGCCGTCGGCCGATCACGGTGCGGTATCCCTACGAGAAGCTGATTCCGTCGGAGCGCTATCGGGGCCGCATCCACTACGAGTTCGATAAGTGCATTGCCTGTGAGGTGTGTGTGCGTGTGTGCCCCATCAATCTGCCGGTGGTGGATTGGGTGATGAACAAGGCCACCAAGAAGAAGGAGCTGCGCAACTATTCGATTGATTTCGGGGTGTGCATCTTCTGCGGCAACTGTGTGGAGTACTGCCCCACCAACTGTCTGTCCATGACCGAGGAGTACGAGCTGGCGGCCTTTGATCGTCACAGCCTCAACTACGACAACATCGCCCTCGGCCGCCTGCCCACCAGCGTCACCAGCGATCCGGCGGTGGTCGCCCTGCGTGAACTGGCCTACCTGCCCAAGGGGGTGATGGATCCCCATGGGGTCCCCGACACCGACCCCCGGGCGGGCAAACTGCCCGAGCCCACCCCTGCCGGCGCCACCTCCAACGCTGCCGCCAACGGAGAACCCTCCTGATGACGATCGCTTCCACCACCCAGCAGGTCTGTTTCTTCCTGCTCTCGGCTGCCGTCGTGCTCGGGTCGCTGGGCGTGGTGCTGCTGCCCAACATCGTGTATTCCGCCTTCCTGCTGGGCGGTGTGTTCCTCTCGGTGAGCGGGCTCTACCTGCTGCTCAACGCCAGCTTCGTGGCCGCCGCCCAGATCCTGGTGTATGTGGGCGCGGTGAACGTTCTGATCCTGTTCGCGATCATGCTCGTGAACAAGAAGGAGAACCTCGCGGCGATTCCCGGCCTGCCGCTGCGTCGAATCCTCTCCGGCCTGGTCTGCGCCGGATTGTTCGGTCTGCTGATGCGGGTGGCCTTCACCACCCCCTGGGCCCTCCCCGGCCCCGTGCCGGTGGGTGAGGAGGCAACGATCCGCATCGGCGAGCACCTTTTCAGCGACTACCTGCTGCCGTTCGAACTGGCTTCGGTGCTGCTGCTGATGGCCATGATCGGTGCAATCGTGCTTGCCCGGCGCGACGTGTTCGCCAGCGACGTGATCACCGGTGAGCCCGTGGATCAGGGTCTGATCGAGAAGGCCCGCACACCCCTGCTGATCGAAACCCCCGACCCCCAGCTCCAGGAGACCCGCTGATGACCGCCTCCGCCATCCCTCTGCAGGCTTTCCTCACCGTTGCTGCCGTGCTGTTCTGCACGGGGGTCTGGGGTCTGATCAACAGCCGCAATGCCGTTCGGGTGCTGATGAGCATCGAGCTCATGCTCAATGCCGTGAACATCAACCTGATGGCCTTCTCCAGCTATGTGGATGGCCAGCTGATCCGCGGGCAGGTCTTCGCGATCTTCGTGATCACCGTGGCCGCGGCCGAGGCGGCGGTCGGGCTGGCGATCCTGCTCTCCCTCTACCGCAACCGTGAGACGGTCGACATGGAGCGGTTCAACCTGCTGCGCTGGTAGCGCCCGGCCTCCGTGCGCCTCCGCCGTGTCTGGCTGATCGTCCGCAGTGCCAGCCCTGCGGCCCAGAGTCAGGCTGCGCTCTGTGCCTCCGAGCTGAGGGATCAGGGGGTGCATGTGGCTATCGCCGCCAGCGGACCCTCCGCCGATCCCTTCCCGGGGCTGCTGGCCACCGAGTCCGAGCTTCCCGACCTGGCGGTGGTTCTCGGTGGTGACGGGACCGTGCTGGGGGCCGCCCGCCATCTCGCCTGCCATGGCGTCCCTCTCCTGAGTTTCAACGTGGGCGGCCATCTCGGCTTCCTCACCCACGACCCCCGTCTGCTGCGAGGCGAGGAAGCGGCCGAGGCCGGTGGCGCATCCCTCTGGCGACGCCTGGTGGAAGATCGTTTCGCCCTGGAGCGCCGCATGATGCTCGAGGCCCGGGTCGACCGGGGCGACGGCCTCGATGAACACGATCTGGCCCATGTCGCCCTCAATGATCTCTATCTGCGCCCGTGCCTGGAGGCCAACGCCACCACCTGCGTGCTCGAACTCGAGATCGACGGCGAGATTGTCGACCAGTACCGCGGCGACGGCCTGATCTTCGCCACCCCCACCGGCTCCACGGGCTATGCCATGGCCGCCGGTGGCCCGATCCTCCATCCCGGCATCGAGGCGATCGTGGTGAGCCCCATCTGCCCGATGAGCCTTTCGAGCCGGGCGGTGGTGGTGCCGCCCCGCTCCCGCCTTAGTGTCTGGCCCCTGGGGCCGAGTGGGCGCCGGGTGCGGTTGTGGCAGGACGGCGCACCGGCCACCGACCTGGAACCGGGCGATCGCTGCATCGTGCAGCGCTCCGCCGATCCGGCCCTGCTGGTGGTGCTGGATCAGAGCCCGTCGTACTACCGCACCCTCACCCACAAGCTCCACTGGGCCGGCAGCATCACCGCGGGCACCCCTGGCGAGAACTGATCGGCGCCTGGTGCGCTCCGATCGCCGGTCACAATGGTTCGGGCACCGCTGACGGGGCCTTCCCCCGGTATGGCGGCGATGGCCCTCGAGATCGAACGGCGGTTCCTGGTGCGCAGCGAGGACTGGCGTGCCCACGTCTGCGGGCAGGCTGATCTGCGCCAGGGCTATCTGCTGGCCGATGGGCAGGGACGGACGGTGCGGGTGCGGCTGAGCCAGCGGGACGGGGAAGGGCAAGGGCAGGCCTGGCTGACTCTCAAGGCTCCCCAGCCTTCAGCGAGCGGAGTGGGGGAAGGGGCCCTCACCCGGCTGGAGTTCGAGTACCCGATCCCTCTGGAGGACGCCCGAGCCCTGCTGCGCCTGGCCAGCCATGAGCTGGCCAAGCGGCGCTATCAACTCGCTCTGCCAGGCGGCGAGTGGGTGCTTGATGTGTTCGAGGGGGAGAACGCCCCCCTGGTGGTGGCGGAGGTGGAGTTGGTGTCCGTCGACAGTCCCCTGGAGCTCCCTGCCTGGTGTGGCCGGGAGATCAGTGGCCGCCATGAGCTCAGCAATGCGTCGCTGGCCCGTCGCCCCCTGGCTCTGTGGAGTGCCGCAGAACGGGAGGAGCTGTTCAGGGCGAGCCCCTCAGGGGGGCCGTTGCCGGGATAAAATCGAATCGAAAGGAAATCGATAGAGGCGCGTCTCGCAGGGGACGGGTCCCGTTTCCCTTTTCACTGGATTCCCTTTCCCCTCCCCCTCGTCCAGCCGCTGTGACAGGCCTCTACGACCACCAAGGCATTCTTCGCTTCGCCGGCTCGTCCGCTTCGGATTGCCTGGCCTATGCCGAGCTGTTCGCCCTGCCAGACGACAGCTTCACCTTGGTGAGTCTTGAGAAGGGGGTTGCTTGCGAGCGCACGGCCGAGCGGAGCGGCTCGTCGGTCGCCGCCTAGCTAACCCACCTCACTGCCGGGGATGTGGTCAGCGAGGGAGCAGCAGTTGAAGCCATCACGGCAGATCTTGCCGTTGTCCATCGCCCAGTTCAGCAGCGCCACGCGGTTCTTGGCGCCGGTCTTGGTGAAGATGTTGCTCACGTGGTTGTCGACCGTACGCTTGCTGATCGTCAGGCGCCCGGCGATCTCCTGATTGGTGAGTCCGGTGGCCACCAGTTCGATGATCTCCAGCTCCCGCTCCGAGAGGTCGTGGCGGGGAGAATCCCGCTCGGACATGGGGTTACTGGCGGCAAGGCCTCACTGTAGGCAGGGTTCTGCTTCATGATGGCCGCACGATGCGACGAAGCAGTGGGGTTGCGACAGGCTCTGATGGACGGACGCTTCGCCGTCACGGCAGAGGTCACCCCGCCCCGGGGCGCCGAGGTACATCGGACCCTTGAAGCCGCCGAGGCTCTGCGGGGCTGGGTCAACGCGGTGAACGTCACCGATGGCAGCCGGGCGGTGATGCGCATGAGCAGTCTGGCAGTGGGCCGTCTGCTGCTGGAGGCTGGCATCGAGCCGGTGCTCCAGCTCACCTGCCGGGATCGCAACCGCATCGCCCTCCAGGCCGAGCTGCTGGGGGCCCATGCCCTCGGCCTGCGCAACGTTCTCTGCCTCACCGGCGATCCTGTGCGGGCCGGGGATCAGCCCGGTGCCCGTTCCGTCAACGACCTGGAAGCCGTCCGCCTCCTCCAGTTGGTGAGCGCCTTCAACGACGGTCGGGACCCCGTGGAAGGAACCCTGCCCGACGGCCCCACCGACCTGCTCGCCGGGGCGGCCGCCGATCCCCAGTCCTCCAGCTGGAGCGGGCTAATGGCGCGGGTGAAGCGCAAGCAGGCTGCAGGCGCCCGTTTCCTGCAGACCCAGATGGTGATGGATGCGACGTGCCTGCGCCGCTTCGTCGAGGAGATCACCGGTCCCATCGGCCTGCCCGTGCTGGCGGGTGTGTTCCTGCTCAAGTCGGCCCGGAATGCCCGCTTCATCAACCGCGTGGTGCCCGGGGTGTCGATACCCGAGGCGGTGATCCATCGCCTCGAAGCCGCTGCCGATCCGGCGGCTGAGGGGGTGGCGATCGCCGCGGAGCAGGTGGACAGCTACCGGCAGATTGCCCAGGGTGTTCACGTCATGGCGGTAAAGGCGGAGGAGCGGATCCCGGAGATCCTTCGCCAGGCGGGGCTACCTCGCCTTGATGGCGAGATCGGTGCCCAGCAACTCAGCCATGGCCTTCTGTTGCGGTGAAGGGGCCACCACATCCTGCCGCCTGGAATCTGTGATCAGCCAGTCGAGGGCGGCCTCCTGCAGGTCGAAGTGGTCGCCGTTGCGGTCGACGCAGTAGCGGCCGAAGACCAGCTTCTCCACAAGCCGCACGCCCGGTCCGATGCGTGAGTAATCGAAGATGATCGAGTTGTCGATCGTGGCGCCGGCAGAGATGTGGCAGCTGGGCCCGATCATCGCCGGACCGATGATGGTGGCACCGTCATCGATGCGGGTCATGCCGCCCACGTAGATCGGGCCCTTCACTTCGATCTTGTCCCAGTTGGCGGCCACGTTCAGACCGGTGTAGATGCCGGGGCGCACCTGCTTGCCGGGGATCTGAACCTGGCGCACGTGCCCCTGAAGAACGCTGCGGATCGCCTGCCAGTAATCGGGCACCTTGCCGATGTCCACCCACTCGAACTCCATCGGCAGGGCATAGAAGGGAGCACCGGCCTCCACGAGCTTGGGGAAAAGATCGGAGCCGATGTCGAAGGCGGTGCCGCTGGGGATGAAATCGAGCACCTCCGGCTCGAAGATGTAGATGCCGGTGTTGATCATGTCGCTGGCGGCTTCCTCCACCGCCGGCTTCTCCTGGAAGGAGAGGACACGGCCGTCGGCGTCGGTGACTACAACGCCGTAGCTGCTCACCTGATCGTGGGGGACCCGCTTGGCGATCAGGCTGGCCATCGCCCCCTTCTCCTTGTGCCGCCGCACCGCCTCGGTGAGATCGAGGTCGATCAGGGCATCGCCGCAGAGCACCACGAAGGTGTCGTCGAAGAAGTGGTTGAAATCCTGGATCCGACGCAGTCCGCCTGCGGAGCCCAGGGCCTCGCCGATCAGTTCCCCGTCTTCGATGCGGCCTTCGAAGCTGTAGGCGATCTGCACACCGAAGCGCTGGCCATCGCGGAAGTAGCTCTCGATCTCCTCGGCCAGGTGGGAGACGTTCACCATGATCTCGTTGAAGCCGTGCGGGCGCAGCAGCTCCAGCAGGAACTCCATCACTGGCTTCTGCAGGATGGGAATCATGGGCTTCGGAGTGGTGTGCGTGATCGGGCGCACCCTTGTTCCCTTGCCTGCCGCCAGGATCATCGCCTTCATAGGCAGCGAGCATCCACCATCAATCGTGCAAGCCTAGGGACTTCCTTCAGGCTGCCAGCAGTTCGCGAGCCGGACCCCGAGCTGACCCCTGACCGTCCCCCCAGCCCGTGATGACTTCCTCCGCGGACTCCTGCCTCGTGCGCAGCCGCAGCGGACCGAAGAGCCCCCCCTGCTGATCCAGGTCCACCCGACCCTGGGCGCAGAGGAAGAGCAGGGCCCAGAACACACCCACCCGGTCGCGGTCGAGGTCGTCCGAGTCGCCGGCAGGCGCGGCCTCCTGCCACAGACGCACCAGATCGTCGAACCCCAGCCATTCCCCTCCCCGGGCCGCTCCCTTCCCGGCGGCCAGGAACAGGCTGAGAGCGGCGGTGGTTTCGGGCAGCTTCTCGCGGTGGGCGAGCCCCGCCACCTGGGCGATGGCGGCCCGCTCGCTATAGCGACGGCTCCGGGGGCGATGGCGTGCGCTTCCCTCGTCGTTCTCCAGCCGCTCGGCGATGTCCTCCAGCTGACGGATCAGTTCCCCCAGGGTCACGGGCCTCTGCAGCGGTGGTGGTGCCACCGGCCGCCTGCGCAGGTGGCGCTCAGGCCTTGAGGGCAGGATCACCACCGCCTCGCGCCCATCGTCCGGGTCGTCGCTGCCTTCGTCGCCGACGTCGAACAGGGGCTCCGGAGGGAAGGTGGAGGCCTCCAGCACTTCTGCTTTCAGGCCCACCAGCACCGACGCCGCCAGAAAGGCCTCGCTGCTCTCGGCCAGATCCTGCTCGTAGCTGCCACCCATCACAGCGGCGAGCCGGGGCCGTTCGATCCGTTGGCGCAGCTGATCGAGGAAACCGTCGATCACGCTGATCACATCCACGTCCCAGGGGTCGATCTCCCCCCGCATCGCCGCATCCTGCAGCAGGCGGATTGCCAGTCTTGCCCCTGCTTCCGCCACTCGCCCCCGGCAACGACTGGGTGTTGGAACGGTACCGGCGAAGCAGCCTTGTAGCCAGCCGGGATTGCGGCATGCACAAAGAAACCACGGGTATCAGTGGGCCGCTGTGCGCCTCGGTGCGTCTCCGTGCAGGGATCAGTCCACGGTGACGGACACCGTCTCGGTGGCATTCTCGGTGGCCGTCTTGCCGGAGGATTCCCCGGCGGCGGGCAGCAGTCCCAGCTGGGCATCCACGGTGGCGCGGTAGCGCTGCAGGTCGTTTTCGAGCTCACGGATGCGAACCAACTGAGCGTCCCGTTCCCCTTCGTCCTGCAGGGTCTCCACCTTCTTCACCACACCGGTCCAGACGGCGAAGATCCAGGCGGCCGTGGCCCCGATGCCGCCCACGATCAGCAGCAGGACCGCCAGGGGCAGGGTGCTGTTGACACCCGGCAGGAAGTGCACGGTGGTGGCGGCGGTGTTCTCCAGGGTGAACATCACCATCGCCAGGGCGAAGCTGAAGATCAGCAGAAAGTTCAGCTGACGCATCGTCGGAGCGCTCAGGCAGGTTTCGGACCCGGAGCGTAGGCGCGGCGGGGGGGTGAGGTCACCGCCTGGGCCACTGTGCAGAGGTTCGTTACCCGGTGTTCAGACCAGCGCTGGTGCCTGCAGCGGCTCTGTGGCAGGCACTCCCGCGGGCAGGGCGGCGGGCCGCATCACCACCCGACCCGGTGGGGAGGTGACCCGGCCAAGGGCCCCGGCCTCTCGTTCGACCAGAGCCTCGATCGAGGCGCGGTAGCTGTCGGTCATGATCCGGGGGTAGAGGCCGATGCCGATGATCGGCACCAGCAGGCAGCTGATCACGTAGATCTCGCGGGGCTCGGCATCCACCAGGTGGGTGTGGGAGGCCAGTTCGGCATTCTCCTTGCCGAAGAAGATCTCCCTCAGCATCGAGAGCAGGTAGATCGGGGTGAGGATCACCCCCACCGCCGCCAGCACGGAGATCACGATGCGGAAGCTGAGGCTGTAGGTCTCGCTGGTGGCGAAACCCACGAACACCATCAGCTCCGATACGAAGCCGCTCATGCCCGGCAGGGCCAGGGAGGCGAGCGAGCAGATGGTCCAGAGGGCGAACATCTTGCGCATCTTCTGGCCGACGCCACCCATCTCGTCGAGTAGGAGGGTGTGGGTGCGGTCGTAGGTGGCCCCCACCAGGAAGAAGAGCGAGGCGCCGATCAGGCCGTGGCTCACCATCTGCAGCATCGCCCCGCTGGTGCCCAGGGAGCTGAAGCTGCCGATGCCGATCAGCACGAAGCCCATGTGGCTGATGGAGCTGTAGGCGATCTTGCGCTTGAGATTGCGCTGGGCGAAGGAGGTGAGGGCGGCATAGATGATGTTCACAACACCGAGCACCACCAGCAGGGGCGCAAACTGCGCGTGGCCCGCCGGCAGCAGCTGCACGTTGAAACGCAACAGCGCATAGCCGCCCATCTTCAGCAGGATGCCGGCCAGCAGCATGTGCACAGGGGCTGTGGCCTCACCATGGGCATCGGGCAGCCAGGTGTGCAGTGGCACGATTGGCAGTTTCACGCCGAAGGCAATCAGCAGGGCGGCATAGCAGAGCACCTGGAAAGCCAGCGGGAAGCCCTTCTCGGCCAGCACCGTGTATTCGAAGCTGGGGGTGCCGCCGCCGTAGAAAGCCATCGCCAGCGCCGCGAGCAGAATGAACAGCGAGCTGCCTGCCGTATAGAGAATGAACTTGGTAGCCGCGTACTGACGTTTCTTGCCGCCCCAGATCGCCAACAGCAGATAAACAGGGATCAGTTCCAGCTCCCAGGCCAGGAAGAACAGCAGCATGTCCTGCACGGCAAACACCGCGATCTGGCCGCCATCCATGGCCAGCAGCAGGAAATAGAAAAGCTTCGGCTTGAAACTCACCGGCCATGCCGCCAGCGCCGCCAGGGAGGTGATGAAACTGGTGAGCAGGATCAGCGGCATCGACAGGCCATCAGCTCCCACCGACCAGGCCAGTCCAAGGTCGGGAAGCCAGCTGTAGCGCTCTGCCAGCTGCAGCCCGGAGACGGAAGGGTTGTAGCCGTTGAGGTAGGCGCCCACCGTGAGCAGGAAGGTGACCAGGGTGATGCCGAGCGCATACCAGCGCACGCTGCGGCCATCACCCTTGTCGGGGATGAAGGGAATCAGCAGGGATGCGGCGATCGGGAAGAGGATCGCGGCGCTCAGCCAGGGGAAGGGCACTGACCACTC
>JBJTUJ010000229.1:0-4889 GCA_046080685.1 Cyanobium sp.
GTTGTTGCCGGACATGCCGACGTCCTGGCAGGCGGTGCGGGTCACCGTGGCGCCGCGGGGCACCCCCTGCAGGGCCCGCTGCTGGGCGTCGCCGCGGTCCCAGGTGGATTCGGCGGTGGAGCTCCCCGCCTGGGCTTGCCCGGCCGCCAGGGCCAGTCCCAGCAGAGGAAGCAGCAGCACGGACCGGGCGCAGCGGCGGACGGGGGGGAACGGGGCAGGCATGGCGGCACGGCACACATCCGCTTCCATGCTGGCCAGGACGGCCGCCGGTGCCACGGCCCTGCAATCTGGAGACAGTCGAAGACCTGCCATGGCGTTCCAGGGTCATCGGGCGCGCAAGCGTTTCGGCCAGCACTGGCTCACCGATGCCACCGTGCTGGATCGGATCGTGGCCGCCGCCGAGCTGGAGGAAGGCGAGCAGGTGCTGGAGGTGGGCCCCGGACGGGGCGCCCTCACCGAGCGGCTGCTGGCCGCACCGATCGCCGCCCTGCGGGCCGTGGAGCTCGATCGCGACCTGGTGGCGGGTCTGCGGGAGCGTTTCGGAGGTGATCCCCGCTTCACCCTGGTGGAGGGGGACGCCCTGGAGGTTCCCCTGATCCCGGAGGACGGACCTGCCCCCCGCACCGTGGTGGCCAACATCCCATACAACATCACGGGCCCGCTGCTGGAGCGGCTGGTGGGCCGGCTCGATCGGCCCCACGACCCTCCCTACCGGCGGCTGGTGCTGCTGGTGCAGCAGGAGGTGGGCGAGCGGATCCGGGCCCGACCTGGGAGCAGCGCCTTCTCGGCCCTGAGCGTGCGCATGCAGCTGATGGCTCGCTGCACCTCCGTGTGCGCCGTGCCTCCCCGTTGCTTCCAACCGCCGCCGAAGGTGATGTCGGAGGTGGTGCGGCTCGATCCCCTCTCGGCGCAGGAGCGGCCGGAGCCGGCCCTGGCCGCCGCGGCGGAGCAGCTCCTGCGCCGCTGCTTCGCCGCCCGCCGCAAGATGCTGCGCAACACCCTCGCCGGCCTGCTGCCCGCCGCCGAGCTGCTGGCCCTGGCGGCGGCCGCGGGGGTGCAGCTGGAGCAACGGCCCCAGGAACTGGCGCCGGAGCGCTGGCTGGCGCTGGCGGCCGGTTTGAATCGGGCCATCCCTGCCGCCGCCCCTCCGGCGGAGGCCACCGCCGCCCCCCATGCCTGAGCTGCGCGTCACCGCCCCCGCCAAGATCAACCTCCACCTGGAGGTGCTCGGCCTGCGCCCCGACGGCTTCCACGAGCTGGCGATGGTGATGCAGACCCTCGATCTGGCCGACACCCTCGTGCTGGCGCCCACCGCCGACGGCGCCATCAGCCTCCGCACCGACGCCGAGGGCCTCCCCACCGGCGCCGACAACCTGATCGTGCGGGCGGCGGAGCAGCTGCGACAGCGCGTCGGCCTGCCGGAGCTCGGCGCGGCGATCCGGCTCGAGAAGCGCATTCCCATCGGCGCCGGCCTGGCCGGCGGATCCAGCGACGCCGCCGCCGCCCTGGTGGGCCTCAACGAGCTCTGGGGCTGCGGCCTGGAGGCGGCCGACCTGCACGCCATCGCCGCCTCCCTGGGCTCCGACGTGCCCTACTGCCTGGAGGGCGGCACGCGGCTGTGCTTCGGGCGCGGCGAGATCCTCGAACCCCTCACCGGGGCCGGCCCCGGTGAGGCCCCGGGCCTCGGCGTGCTGCTGATCAAGCATCCCGAAGCCAGCGTTTCCACCCCCTGGGCCTACGGCCGCTGCCGCGAGTTGCGCGGCGACTTCTACCTCGAGGGCGAGGCCGATTTCGCCCAGCGCCGCGACGTCCTGCGCAACGGACCCCTGCCGGCGGCCCTGCGGGGTGAGGGGCCGCTGCCGCGCCTGCGCAACGACTTGCAGGCGGTGGTGGAGCCGGAGGTGGCGAGCGTGCGCGAGGGCCTGGCCCTGCTGCGGCGCGCCGAGGCGGCGCTGGCGGTGACGATGAGCGGCTCGGGCCCCAGCCTGTTCGCCCTCTTCCCTCAGCCTGCGGCGGCGGAAGCGGCCCTGCGCCAGCTGGAGGACGAGCTCACGGCGGCGGGGTTCCAGGCCTGGTGCTGCCGCTGCACCGGCTCGGGTGCCAGCCTGCTGCCAGATGCCCCGCAGCCGTGAGCGACGCCGACGCCCCGAGCCCCAGCGACCTGCCGCAGTCCGCCGAGCTCGCGAGCCCTGCCGGGACCACGGCCGATGCGCCCCGCAAGGGCCCCCTCAGCTTCCTCAGCGGTGCCCTCACCAGCGGCCTGCTGGGCTGGCTGTGCTTCGGCATGAGCGGAAGGGTGGTGCACCACTACGCCCTGCATCCCCCCCACTACAGCTCCCAGGTGGCCCAGAGCATCGCCACCGCGGTCAAGACGCTGGTGGTGGGCATGTGCTTCCTCGCCACCTTCAGCTTCGCCTTCATCGGCCTCGGTCTGCTGCTCACCTTCTTCCGCAGCCTGCTGCCGGCACGGCCCGCCGACCCTGCCTAGCGTGGGCGCCCACTCCGCCGCAGCGATGACTCCCCACGACCTGGGCCTGCTGGTCACCCTGCTGCTGCCGGGGATGCTGCTTTCGGTGCTGCTGCTCAGCACGTTCGCCGCCGGGGGCTGAGATAGGTTGGCCGCGCTGCGGTCTGTGCGGATCCGCCGTTCCGAGTCCCGCGACGCCCTCCACGCGACGCCTCCAACCGTCTTCCCACCGCCTTCCGACGTGGCCGAAACCCTGCTGTTCAACGCCCTGCGCGAAGCCATCGATGAAGAGATGGACCGCGATCCCCACGTCTGCGTGATGGGTGAGGACGTGGGTCAGTACGGCGGTTCCTACAAAGTCACCAAGGACCTCTACGAGAAATACGGCGAACTGCGGGTGCTCGACACGCCGATCGCCGAGAACAGCTTCACCGGCATGGCGGTGGGAGCCGCGATGACCGGCCTGCGGCCGATCGTGGAAGGCATGAACATGGGCTTCCTGCTGTTGGCCTTCAACCAGATCTCCAACAACATGGGCATGCTCCGCTATACCAGCGGCGGCAACTACACCATTCCAGCTGTGGTGCGGGGCCCCGGTGGCGTGGGCCGTCAGCTCGGGGCGGAGCACAGCCAGCGCCTTGAGGCCTATTTCCATGCCGTGCCGGGCATCAAGATCGTGGCGGTCAGCACCCCCACCAATGCCAAGGGCCTGATGAAGGCGGCGATCCGCGACAACAACCCCGTGCTGTTCTTCGAGCACGTGCTGCTCTATAACCTCAGCGAGGACATCCCCGAAGGCGACTACATCTGCGCCCTTGATCAGGCCGAGGTGGTGCGCGAAGGCAGCGATGTCACGATCCTCACCTACTCGCGCATGCGTCATCACTGCCTCAAGGCCGTGCAGCAGCTCGAGCAGCAGGGGGTGGATGTGGAACTGATCGATCTGATCAGCCTCAAGCCCTTCGACATGGACACCATCAGCCGCTCGGTGCGCAAGACCCATCGGGTGATCATCGTGGAGGAGTGCATGAAAACCGGCGGCATTGGCGCTGAATTGATCGCCCTGATCACCGAACATTGCTTCGACGATCTCGACTGCCGCCCCGTGCGCCTTTCCTCCCAAGACATCCCCACTCCCTACAACGGCAATCTGGAAAACCTCACCATCATCCAGCCGCATCAAATTGTCGAGGCGGCTCGCCAAATCAAGCTGGGTTTGATCTGAAATGGCCAGACCCCAGGGCTGGTTGGCCCTCATCCTCGCCCTGGCCATCGCCGCCGGGGCCCTCCTCGCCACCTACGGCCTGCGTCTTGGCCTGGATCTGCGGGGAGGAAGTCAGCTCACCCTTCAGGTGCTGCCCGCCGGCGCCATCACCCGGGTGGATCAGGAGCAACTCGAGGCCGTGAAGGACGTGCTGGAGCGCCGCGTCAACGGGTTGGGCGTGGCCGAATCCACCCTGCAAACCGTGGGCAACGACCAACTCGTGCTCCAACTTCCCGGAGAGCAAAACCCCACTCGGGCCGCCAAGGTGCTTGGCACCACGGCCTTGTTGGAGTTCCGGCCCCAACGCCCTGGCACCGAGAACGAGTTTCGCTCCCTGCTTCCCCTCAAGCGCCAGGTGGAGGCGGTGTTGCGCGTCCGCCGCGATCCCGCCTCGGTGGATGCCAACCAGCCCCCTCCGAAGCTCACGGCGGAAGACCTGCGCAAAGCTTTGGTGGCCCTGGGCCTCACCGTTCCGGAAGGCACCTCGGAGGTGAAACAACTTGAGCTCCTGGAAGCCGAGGTGAACCGCCGCATGGTGGCCAGTTACGGTCCACCGGCCCTCACAGGCAAGGACCTCACCGGGGCCGGCCGGGGCCAGCAAGTGAGCGGCAACGCCTGGGATGTCACCCTCAACTTCAATCGGGAGGGGGGTGAGAAATTCGCCGTCCTCACCAAAGACCTCGCCGGCACCAATCGGGTGCTGGGCATCGTGCTCGACGGTCGCTCGATCAGCGAGGCCCCCGTGGGAGAGCAGTTCAAGGTGGCCGGCATCACTGGCGGGGCCGCCAGCATCACCGGCAACTTCACCGCCGAGGAAGCCCGCGACCTGGAGGTCCAACTCCGGGGCGGTTCCCTTCCCCTTCCCGTGAAGATCGTGGAAGTGCGCACCGTGGGTCCCTCCCTTGGGGCCGCCAACATTCGCCGCAGCCTCCTGGCGGGCTTGGCCGGCCTGGGCCTGGTGGGCCTGTTCATGGCGGTGGTGTATCGCTTGCCTGGGATGGTGTCGGTGGTGGCCTTGAGCCTCTACGCCCTGTTCAACCTGGCGATCTATGCCCTGGTGCCCGTCACCCTCACCCTGCCTGGAATCGCCGGCTTCATCCTCTCGGTGGGCATGGCGGTGGACGCCAACGTGCTGATCTTTGAGCGGGTGAAAGAAGA
>JBJTUJ010000230.1:0-6261 GCA_046080685.1 Cyanobium sp.
CGCCCGCCATCCCCTCCGAGGCCTTGAGCACCACATGGCTGCCCGGGATCTCCTGGGCGTGGAACCAGAGATCGCCGCGGCGGGCCTGCCGCAGGCTGATCCATTCGTTCTGGCGGTGGTTGCGGCCCACCTGCAGGCGCAGCCCGGCCGGGCTGCGCAGCTCCAGCGGCCGGGGCCCGGCAACGGGTTCGCGGTGGGTCTTGCGCCCGCCGCGCCTGCCCTCCCTGGCGGCCGACCCGCGCCGGGAGCGCCGGCCTGTCCACTCCTCCAGCTCCTGCTCCAGCTCCAGCAGCTGCTCCTCGCTGCCCGCATCCTCGAGAAACCCCAGGCTCGCCTCCAGCCAGGACTGCCGTTGCCGGTGGCTCTCCAGCAGGGGCGTGATCGCCGCCACCGAGCGCCGCAGCTTGCGGGCCCGCTGGTAGAGCTTCTGGGCCTGGGCGATGTCGTCCCGTGCGGGTGCGACCTGGGCCAGCAGGGCATCGGCCTGCCGCTGCAGCTCCTCGCTGCCGGCGGCCGCCGCCAGCCGCTGCTGCTGCAGTGCGGCGTCCCGCTCCTCCCTGGCCAGGGCCGCCGCCAGGCGCTGGGCCAGGGACTGGCGGCGCTGCTCCAGCCGCCGCTCCCCCAGGCGCTCGCCGTAGAAGGCCGCCAGGCTGCGGTTGATCGGCAGGGGGCCCTCCGCCGGCGGGGCATCGGCGGCCCAGCAGCACCAGCGGTCGGGACCCTGCCAGCGCAAGGCGAAGCGCTCCTCCTCCAGCGCTGCCAGCCAGGCCTGCCAGTGCCGCCACAACCGCTGCCAGTGGGCTTCCTCCAGTCCGGCCACCGGCTGCAGCAGCAGCTCTGCCGCCAGGGATCCTGGCCCGGTCTCCTCGGCTCCGGCCTCCCCGCCGCCGGGGCCTTCCACCAGCTGGCGCGCCATGGCGGGGCCGATCCCCTGGTACGTGCGCCGCAGCGCTTCCCCCAGGGGCAGGGGCAGCAGGCACAGCCGCCGGCGCCAGGAGGCCTCGGATTCCGAGCGCCGGGGCTGTTCGCCCGCGGCCGGGGGCGGGGGGGTGTAGGTATCGCCGGTGGCGATCGGCCGCAGGCGCGACTGATCGGCGCGCACCTGGCGGGCCAGGCTGATCACGCGGCGGTCCTCGTCGAGCAGAAAGAGGTTGCTGTGGCGGCCCATCAGTTCGGCCACCAGCCAGCGCCGGGGCTGCTCCCCCGGCCGCCGGGCGAAGCCCATCTCCACCACCCGCTCCCAGCCCGGCGAACTGAGGGACACCAGCGCCAGTCCCCGCAGGCCGTGCTGCAACTGCTGGGCCAGGGTGCTGTCCTCCCCGCGGCGCGGCGGCGGCGGGATCGCCAGCAGCCGGGGGGCCTCCGCCAGCCAGCTCAGCTCCAGCCACTGCACCCCCTCCAGATGGCGCAGGGCCAGCTGGATCCCCTGGCCATCGGCCTGCTGGGCCTTCTGGAAGCGGCTGGGCACCAGTTCCGGCCGCAGTTCCGCCAGCACCGCCCGCAGGCTGGTGAGGTCCATCGCCGGCAGCGGCCGGCCGGTGGCGGCGGGGGCTCGTTCGGGGCGATCGGGCATGGCCCCTACTCTGCTGCCCAGTCGCTTCCCTCCCTGTGACCGCCGCCGTGAACGACTCCGTGAACGACTCCGTGACCCCGGGCCGCCTCACCGTGATCACCGGGCCCAGCGGCGTGGGCAAGGGCACCCTGGTGGCGCTGCTGCGAGAGCGGCATCCCCAAATCTGGCTGTCGGTGTCAGCCACCACCCGCCAGCCGCGGGCGGGCGAGGTGGACGGTGAGCACTACTCCTTCCTCGAACGGCCGGCGTTCGAGCGGCAGGTGGCGGAGGGTGGCTTCCTGGAGTGGGCCGAGTTCGCCGGTCACCTCTACGGCACCCCCCGGCCGCCCGTGGAGGCCCAGCTGGCGGAGGGCCGGCCGGTGCTGCTGGAGATCGAACTGGAGGGGGCGAGGCAGGTGCGGCGCAGCTTCCCCTCGGCCGGCCAGCTGTTCCTTGCCCCGCCGGGGTTCGAGGAGCTGGAGCGGCGCATCCGTGGCCGCGGCACCGACAGCGAGGCGGCGATCGCCCGCCGGCTGGATCGGGCCCGGGTGGAGCTGGCCGCCGCCGAGGAATTCGACGCGGTGGTCGTGAACAGCGATCTGGAGACGGCCCTCGGCGACCTCGAGCGGCAGATGGGCCTGGCCTGACGGCTCACGGGCTGAGGGCGAGGGACGCGGGTGAGGGACGCGGCTGGGCGTGGCCGGCCATGAAAAAGGCGGCCTTGGGCCGCCCTTGGTTGAGTTTCTGACGGTGCCGGCGCGATGCCGATCCGATTCAGAGGGGGTGGAAGAGCAGATCCGGGTAGAACCGGTTGAACTCGATCAGGATCCCGGCGGTGAGGGTGAACCAGATGGCCGCGAACACGGGAGCGGTGGTGAGGAACTTCTTCATGACGGCAGTACCTGAAAGCGGAAGGGAACGAAGGCGAAAGGCGATCAGCGTGGGGAGACGGTGACCTTGCTTTCGGCTTCGGTCAGCTTGCCGCTGGTGAACTCGCCGAAGGCGGCCAGGGGCCAGGTGGCGGCGGCCAGGGTGCTCTTGAACGCCAGGGGCACGTCGATCTGGATCTCGTGGATGGTGGCGTCCTTGCGGGAGCGCACGGCCTGCAGGTAGGTGCGACCGGCCCAGCCGATCGTGCCGGCGATGTAGAGGAAGGCAATGCCGGGGATGGTGAAGTCGCCGGCATGGCTGAAGCGGCCATCCACGATCAGGTGGGGCAGGCCGTCAGCGCCGCACGGGGCCTGGCTGTAGCGCTCGAAGCGGGCCTTGGCCTGGGCGGAGGTGGCGGCGGCGGCCCGCTGCTGGAAGCGGGCGTTCTCGGCACAGGGGGTGAGGCCGCCGATGTCGGCGTTGGCCACCGGCGCGAAGCCGATCAGCAGGAAGACGGAAAGCAGGACAGCCAGCAGACGGCCGGAGAAGAATCGGCGCATGAGGAGGGGCGCGGATGGACCTGCCGCGGGGCAGGATGTCACTGGCGGACAGTAGGGGAGTCGTTCCAGGCCCATGCCCACGGTTCTGGCCCTCGAAACAAGTTGTGACGAGTCGGCGGCTGCGATCGTGAGGGATCGGGAGGTGCTCGCCTCGGCCGTCGCCTCCCAGATCGCGGAGCATGCGCGCTGGGGGGGCGTGGTGCCCGAGATCGCCTCCCGCCGCCACCTCGAGGCCCTGCCTCCCCTGATCGAGCGCGTATGCCTTGAGAGCGGCCTGGCCCTGCGCGACCTCGACGCGGTTGCCGCCACCGTTGCCCCGGGGCTGGTCGGTGCCCTGCTCGCCGGGTCCGTCACCGCCCGCACCCTGGCCCGCCTCCATGGCCTTCCCTTTCTGGGGGTGCATCACCTGGAGGGCCACCTCTGTTCGGTGCTGCTCGGTGAGGCGATGCCGCCGGGGCCCTACCTGGTGCTTCTGGTGAGCGGCGGCCACACCGAACTGGTGCGGGTGGAGGCGCCGGGTGTCTATCGCCGTCTCGGCCGCAGTCACGACGATGCCGCCGGCGAGTGCTTCGACAAGGTGGCCCGCCTGCTGGGGCTGGGCTACCCGGGGGGGCCTGCCATCCAGGCGGCGGCCGAGGGCGGGGATCCCCACCGCTTCCCCCTGCCCAAGGGAAGGGTGTCGAAGCCCGGGGGCGGCTTCCTCCCCTACGACTTCAGCTTCAGTGGCCTCAAGACGGCGGTGTTGCGCCGGGTGGAGGAGCTGCGCGCCGGCGGTGACCCGCTGCCCCTGGCCGACCTGGCCGCCAGCTTCGAGCAGGTGGTGGCGGAGGTGCTGGTGGAGCGCAGCTGCCGCTGCGCCCTGGAGCAGGGGCTGGACACCCTGGTGCTGGTGGGCGGCGTGGCGGCCAATCGCCGGCTGCGGGACCAACTGGCCTTCAAGGCCGGGGCTCAGGGGCTCCAGTGGCGGGTGGCGCCGCTGGCCTACTGCACCGACAACGCCGCGATGATCGGGGTGGCTGCGGCAGCCCGGCTGGCGCAGGGCTGCCGCAGCCCCATGGAGCTGGGGGTGGCGGCCCGGCTGCCCCTGGAGGAGGCGGAGCGCCTTTACGAAACGCTGCCGTGCTTTTAATCCTCCTAAAGTGAGGGATCGTCAACGGGAAGGCTCATGCCCCCGGCCCAACCCCTCTCCGCCATCGACTCCGACCATTCTTCGCTGCAGGCGGAGCCGGGTCCAGGCCCGGAACCGGTGTCCCAGCAGGAACTGAACGCCTGGCGCCGCGGCTTCACCCCCCAGGCCGAGATCTGGAACGGCCGCCTGGCCATGGTCGGCCTCTCGGTGGGTCTCACGGTGCTGTTGCTGGCGCGGATCGTGGCCGGGAGCCAGGGCTGAGCCCCGGTCCCGGTACGATCAGGTCCGGCCCCTCAGCACCTGGGACAGCTCGGCCGGCTTGAGGCTCTGGGCGATGGCGTCCTCGGGCTGCACGCGCCCTTTCTGCACGAGGTCGGCGAGCGACTGGTTGGCGGTGAGCATCCCCTCGAAGGCGCTGCGGCCCATAATGTCCTCGATTTCATCGAGTTCGCCGCGCATGATGTAGTCGCGGCATGCATCGCTGTTGATCAGAAGATCGAAGTAGCCGGCGCGCTTGCCGTCGGTGGTCTTGATGAGGCCTTGGGCGATCACCGCCAGCAGGGATTCGGACACGGCCCGGCGGATGCTCTCCTGTTCCTGCGGCGGGTACATGCCCAGCACCCGCTCCACGGTGCGCACGGCCGAGTTGGTGTGCAGGGTGCCGAACACCAGGTGCCCGGTCTGGGAGGCCTCGATCGCGGTGGTGAGCGTCTCCTGGTCGCGGATTTCCCCGATCAGGATCACATCGGGATCCTCCCGCAGGGCCGCGCGCAGGGCCGCCTTGAACAGCTTGGTGTGAGCGCCCACCTCCCGCTGGCGGATCAGGGACTCGCGGCTCTTGTGCACGAATTCGATCGGATCCTCGATGGTGAGGATGTGGCGTTTCATCGTGCGGTTGATGTAGTCGATGATCGCCGCCAGGGTGGTGCTCTTGCCCGATCCGGTGGGTCCGGTCACCAGCATCATTCCCTTCGGTCGCTCCGACAGGGTCTTGAGCACCTCCGGCAGGTGCAGATCCTCGATGGTGGGGATGACCTGGGGGATCAGGCGCAGCACCATGCCCGGACCCCGCAGGGTGTCCAGCAGGTTGATGCGCACCCGCACGAAGGGGAAGGCATAGGAGCCGTCGAACTCCTTGTCCCGCAGGAAGGCATCGATCTGGGCGGGGCTGAGCATCTCCCGCAGCCAGTCCCGGAACACCACGGTGTCGGTGACCGGCCAGCCGGTGCGGATCATGTCGCCGCAGTGGCGGTAGCGGGGCTCCTCGCCGACGCCGATGTGCACGTCGGAATAGTTGTTGGTGTGGGCGATCTGAACGATCGCCTCGAGGGTGGCCGGCAGGGGCCCGAGTTGCCCTTCGCCCCGGGGCATGGCGGCGGCGGGCTGCTGATCCACGTACAGACCGGGCGGCGGCGGCGGGGCCGGCGGGCTGCCGGTGGCGAAGGGGGCTTCAGTCATGGCGCGTCTCTTCCGCCCGGCGCGAACGTGCCTTGAGCTTGGCGTGGCCGGGGTCCCTTGTCAGTCCCAATCCGCGGGCTCCCTAGGATCGAAGCGTCCGCCCCCAGGTCTTGTCCGACTCACCCGGCGCCCAGCCTGCCCTCGTCACCATCGTTCTGGGCACCCGCCCCGAGGCGATCAAGCTGGCCCCTGTGATCCGGGCCTTCCGCGAGGCCGATGACCTGCGCACCCGCGTGGTGCTCACGGGGCAGCATCGCGAGATGGTCACCCAGGTGATGACCCTGTTCGGCCTGGCGGCCGACCACGACCTGGCCCTGATGGCCCCGAACCAGACCCTCACCCATATCACCTGCGGCGCCTTGCAGGGGCTGCGGGAGGAGTTCGCCGCCCACCCGCCGGATCTGGTGCTGGTGCAGGGCGACACCACCACCGCCTTCGCCAGCGCCTTGGCGGCCTTCTACGAGCAGATTCCCATCGGCCATGTGGAGGCCGGCCTGCGTACCGACGACCTGCTCGACCCTTTCCCCGAGGAGGCCAACCGGCGTCTGATCTCCCAGTTGGCTCGGCTCCATTTCGCCCCCACGGCCCAGTCGGCGGCGAACCTTCGGGCGTCGGGGGTGGTGGGCGAGATCCTCACCACCGGCAACACGGTGATCGATGCCCTGCTGCTGATGGCCCGCACCGCTACCGAC
>JBJTUJ010000231.1:0-9134 GCA_046080685.1 Cyanobium sp.
GGCCAGCGGGTGCCCTACATCCAGACCGACGCCGCCGTGAACCCCGGCAACAGCGGCGGCCCGCTGATCAACGACCGCGGCCAGGTGATCGGCATCAACACCGCCATCCGCCAGGCCCCCGGCGCGGGTCTGAGCTTCGCCGTGCCGATCAACACCGCCCGCCAGATCGCCGCCCAGATCCTCGAACGCGGCTACGCCAGCCATCCCTACGTGGGCATCCGTCTCCAGGCGCTGACCCCTCAGTTGGCGCGCGAGATCAACGGCGCCACCGATCAATGCACCCTGCCGGAGGTGAATGGCGTGGTGGTGGTGGACGTGATGCAGGGGGGGCCGGCCGATGCGGGGGGGCTGCGCCCCTGCGACCTGATCGAACAGGTGGCCGGCAAGCCCGTCAAGCACCCCTCGGAGGTACAGCTGGCGGTCGATCGCGGCAAGGTGGGGGAACCGCTCAGCTTCACCGTGCGCCGCGGCGAGAACCGTCTCAATCTCAGCCTCCGCCCCGCTGAGCTGCCTCGCCAGAAATGAGCGGCGGCCCGTCGGGCCGTGCCCAGCTGGTTGTCCTGGCGCGCGGCCCCTCCCCCGGTCGCTGCAAACGACGCCTGGCCACAGGTCTGGGGACCAGGGCGGCGGCCGCGGTCCAACAGCGCCTCTGCCTGCACACCCTGACGACGGTGGCGGCCACCCGGCTTCCGGCCTCTGCCGAAACCGTGCTGGCGGTGCAGGGGCTGGGAGTGGGGGCGGCACGCCGCTGGACCCGGGGCCTGTGGCCCCAGGAGAGGCCGGCTCTGCGGATCGTGGGGCAGGGCGGGGGAAGTCTGGGGCTGCTGATGCAGCGGCAGCTGATGCGGGCCCGGCGGGAGGGGGCCGCGCGGGTGGTGCTGATCGGCAGTGATCTGCCGGCACTGGAGAGCGCCGACCTGGTGGAGGCCTTCCGGGCCCTGGAACGGGCCCCGCTTGTGCTGGGACCGGCCGCCGACGGGGGTTATTGGCTGATCGGGCTGGCGGGCCGCTGGCCCGCCCTGTTCGCGGGGATCACCTGGGGCACGAGCCAGGTGCTGGGGCAGACCCTGGCCGTGGCCGAGGCGGCCGGCCTGCCGGTCAGCCTGCTGGCGGAGCGGGGTGATCTCGACCGACCGGGCGATCTGGCCGCCTGGCGATGAGCCTGCCGCCCCTGAGCGTGGTTGTTGTGGCCCGCAACGAGGCCGGGCGGCTGCCGGCCTTGCTGGCGGATCTGGCCGCGGGGTCGGCCTTGGTGCGCGAAGTGCTGGTGGTGGATGGGGCGAGCAGCGACCGCACCGCCGCCGTGGCTCGCCTGGCCGGCGCCCGGGTGCTGCGGGAGTCGCCCAGCCGCGGCCGGCAGCTGGCGCGGGGGGTGGACGCCGGTTCAGGCCCCTGGCTGCTGCTGCTCCATGGCGATGTGCGACTTCCCGCGGACTGGCCGCATCAGGTGGGGGCGGTGCTGGAGCGGAAGGAGGGCCGGCCACCGGGACGCGGGGAGGAGGCCTGGTGTTTCCCCCTGGCGATCGAGGGCCGCTCTGCGGCCCTGCGCCTGGTGGAGCGGGGGGTGGCCCTGCGCAGCCGCTGGCGCCAGCTGCCCTACGGCGACCAGGGCCTGCTGCTGCCGCGTCGTCTCTACGAGGCGAGCGGCGGAATCGCCCCCCTGCCGCTGATGGAAGACCTGGACTTCGTTCTGAGGCTCAGAACCATGGCGCGAATCCGCTGCCTGCCGGAGGCGGTCACGGTGAACGGCCAGCGCTGGAACCAGCGGGGGGTCTGGGCCACCACCCTCGCCAACGCCCGGCTGCGGCGCTCCTGGCGCCGGGGGATGGCACCGGAGACCCTGGCGGCGATCTACAGCCAAAGCGCGCCCTGATCCACCGCGGCCTCCACCCTGATCCCGCTCAGGGGGAATACCAGAAAGCGCAGCGCCGCTGCAGCGGTTCGAGCTCCCAGCCCTGGGCCTCGTAGAAGCCCACCACGTCGGGGTCGGCGAACAGGCTCACCCGGTCCACCCCCTGGTGCCGCAGCTGCTCGATCACGTAGTCCATCAACTGCTTGCCCAGCCCCGCTCCCTGATAGAGGGGATGGACGGCCACGTCCCAGACGGTGGCCTCCACCACGCCGTCGCCGGTGCAGCGGGCGAAGCCGACCAGCCGCGGCAGGCGGGGGTCGTGGCGCCACAGCCCCACCCGCAGCAGGCTGTGCTGGAGCGCCTTGCGCACCCGCCGCAGGGGACGCCGGCTCCAACCCACCGCATCGCACAGCGACTCAAGTTCGATCAGATCGATCTCCCGCTCGCGGCTCAGCACCAGGTTCACCCGGGCGGGCCCGGTGGGACAGAGCCGATAGCGCTCGCCGTAGAGGCTCTCGAGGTGGTCGGCAGGGAGAGGGGGAGTCGGCTCCGGCACAGGGCGCGGGGAAGGGATCAAGCAGTCTGACGATCCTGACGTAACGATCGACGCTTCAGGCAGGGTGGACCATTCGGCCAGAGGTGCCCGATCGCCCCGACCACCCGTTCCACCAGCCCGTCCCCCGGGCCCGCTGCCGGCGCCTCAGCCTCCGCTGCGACGGCCAGGGCGGAAGGTCCCCTGCTGGTGGGACTGCATGGCTGGTTGCTGTCGGGCCGGCTGTGGGAGCCGCTGATCCGGGAGCTGGAACCGCGCTGGCGGCTGTGGTGCCCAGACCTGCCCGGATTCGGCGGGCGGCCCAGGCCCCGGGGGCTGCAGCCGAGCCTGGCGAGCTACGGCCGCTGGCTGGCGGACGCCGTGATCGCCGAGTCGGGTGATCGGCCAGTGGTGCTGATGGGCCACTCCCTCGGCGGCAGCATCGCCCTGCACGCCGCGCCCCACCTCGGGCCACGGCTGGTGGGGGTGGTGCAAGTGGCGGCGGGTGGCGGTGTGTATCAGCCGCGCCCCTTCGCCCGCGTCCGCCTGGGCGGCGCCACCTTCCTGCGCTGGCGCCCCCGCTGGCTGGGGGAACTGCCGGCGGCCCAGGCGATCCGCTCACCCCTGATCGCCGACCTGCGGGCGGCCCAGGGACTGCTGGCCTGCAGCACCCACCGGGGAGCCGTGCGCCAGCTGCCCGCGCTGGTGCACGGCCTCACGGTACCGAACCTGTGGATTGCCGGTGGCCGCGACACGGTGATGCAGGCCCGCTACGTGCGCCACCTGGCGGGCTTCAGCCCGTTGCACCGCTTCGAGTTCCTGGCGGAAGCGGGCCATCTGCCGATGCGCCAGATGCCGGATCGCCTGGCGGCCGTGATCGTCAGCTGGCTGGAGGAGGAGGGTCTGGCGAGCGGCGGCGCCGGCGCTCAGAGAGTGGCCAGCCCCTTCTCCTGCAGCTCCGCCAGCTGGGCATAGAGCCCGCCGGCTGCCCGCAGCTGCTGGTGGGAACCCTGCTCCACCAGCCGGCCGCGGCGCAGCACCAGGATCCGATCCGCCGCCTCAACCGTGGCCAGGCGGTGGGCGATCACGATGGCGGTGCGGCCCTGCAGCAACCGCTCGAGGTCGTGCTGGAGGGTGGCTTCGGTGGAGGGATCCAGGAAGGCGGTGGCCTCATCCATCACCAGCACGGAGGGATCCCGCAGCGCCACCCGCGCCACCGCCAGCAGCTGCCGCTCCCCGGAGGAGAGGTTGCCCCCCCGTTCCCTCAGTTCGGTCTGGAGGCCGTCGCCCAGGCGGGAGAGCAGGGGCTGGAGCCCCAGCTCCCGGCAGGTGCGCTCGAGGGTGGCGTCATCGATCGGGGCATCCAGCCGCAGGTTGTTGGCCACGTTGCCGCTGAACAGGAAGGTGTCCTGCAGCACCACACCGAGCCGGCGGCGCAGGGTGGCGATCGGCAGCTCCCGGATGTCGATGCCATCGAGCAGGATGCGGCCGCGCTGGGGCTCATAGAGCCGGCAGAGCAGGCGGATCACGGTGGTTTTCCCGGAGCCGGTGGGGCCCACGATCGCCACGTGCTCCCCCGGCGCCAGGCGGAAGGAGAGGTCTTCGAGGATCGGATCGTCGGGCCGGTAGGCGAAGGAGACGTTCTCAAACACCACCTCGCCGGGGCTGCTGCCCTCGAGGCCACTGCGCCGGGCCGCCGTGCTGCGGTCGGCGGCCGGCAGATCGGCGATCTCGATCGGCTGCTCGAGCAGTTCGCCGATCCGCTCCACCGCCGTCAGGCCCCCCTGGATCTGGGTGAACCGCTCAGCCAGCTGGCGCAGGGGATCGAACAGCCGCTGCGAGAACAGGATGAAGGTGGTGAGCAGGCCCAGGCCCATGCTGCCGGCGGTCACCATCCAGCCCCCGAGGGCGAGCACGACCGCCACCGCCGCCAGCGCCACCCACTCCAGGAAGGCGGAGATGGCGCTGTCGTAGAGGATCGTGCCGTTGACGGCGCGGCGGTAGGCGTCGGTGGTGCGCCCGAAGGCGGCGCTGTTCACCTGCTCGCGCCGGAACATCTGCACCACCTCCAGCCCCTGGAGGTTTTCCTGAAGGTCGGCATTGAGCTGGCCCAGTTCCTCCCGCACCCGGTAGTTGGCCACGCGGTAGCGGCGCTGCAACCACAGGATCACCGCGGTGATCGGCACCTGGGCGACCATCAGCAGCAGGCCGAGCCGCCATTCGATCGTGATCATCGTGATCCCGATCACCAGCAGCGTCACCAGATCCCCCAGGACCCCCACCGCACCGCTGCCGAACACCTCGGCCAGGGCGTCCACGTCGCTGGTGAGCCGGGTGAGCAACTTGCCCACCGGCGTGCGGTCGTGGAACCTCAGGGAGAGATCGAGGGCGTGGCGGAACAGGTCGTCGCGGATGCGGGCGGTGAGCCGCTGGCCCACCACCTGCACGTTGAAGATCTGGGTGCCCTGGAGAGCCAGGCGCACCAGCACCGCCACCAGCAGCAGGGTCACCAGCAGCTTCAGGGCCGCGGGCCGCGCCATGCCCGCCAGCCAGGGCATCACCGACTCACCGCGCAGCACGGAAATGGCCTGGCCCACTAGCAGCGGCTGAACGGCGGCAGCCAGCGCCAGGGGAATCAGCAGCAGCAGGGTGAGCACCAGGCGGCGACGATCGCGGCCCAGATAGGGCAACAGGCGCCGCAGCCGCTGCCAGTCGAGGGAGGCCATCAGACCGGGAGGGGGGCGCGGGAGGCCGCCTCCAGCCGTTCCACGAGCGCGCGCAGGGCGCCGTCGTCGAGGCGCAGGGCCAGGGGGTGGCCGATCAGGCGGGCGGTGCTGTGGAACAGGTCCTCGATCGCCACCAGGCCGTTGTCCCGCAGGGTGCGACCGGTGGCCACCAGATCCACGATCGCCTCCGACATGCCGGTGATCGGCCCGAGTTCCACCGAGCCGGTGAGGTGGATCAGCTCCACCGGCAGATCGAGCTCCTCGAAGAAGCTGGCGGCGCAGGCGGTGAACTTGCTGGCGACGCGGCAGTGGGGGGGCAGGTCGGCGGCGCGGCGGTAGCCGCTGCTGGCCTTCACCGCCACCGCCATGCGGCAGCCGCCGAAGCCGAGATCCACGAGCTGGGCCACCGGCAGGCGGTGCTCCCGCAGCACGTCGTAGCCCACCACGCCCAGCTGGGCCTGGCCGTAGGCCACGTAGACCGGCACGTCGGCGTTGCGCACCAGCAGGGCCCGGGCCGTGCCGCAGGCGCTGGGCACCATCAGCAGCCGGTTGTCGGGCTCCAACAGCGCTGAGAAGTCGAGGCCGGCAGCGGCGAAGCGGCGCACCGAATCCTTCAGCAGGGCGCCTTTGGCCAGGGCAACGGTGATCATCGGAGGGATCCTCGTTCGGAGCTCAACGGTCGGATCGGGGAGTCCGGGACAGGGATGATGGAACGAAGCCGCAGGTTGGACTTTAACGATGCACCCCGCCGCTTCCGCCCAGGCCCCTGGCCCCGCCGCCGCTCCAGCCCCGCTCACGGTGGAGCTGATCCCCGTACTGAACGACAACTACGTGTTCGTGCTCCACGACGGCCGCCGGGCGGCGGTGGTGGACCCGGCGGTGGCGGAGCCGGTGCGCCGCTGGCTCGAGCAGCGGGGTCTGGAACTGGAGGCGGTGCTGCAGACCCACCACCATGCCGATCACATCGGCGGCACCCCGCAGCTGCTGCGCCGCTGGCCCGGGGCCCGGGTGGTGGCGGCCCGGACGGACCGGGAGCGGATCCCGTTCCAGACCGAAGGCGTGGCCGGGGGTGATCGGGTGGAGCTGCTCGGCCACGCCCTGGATGTGCTCGACGTGCCGGCCCACACCCGCGCCCACATCGCCTATTTCCTCCCCGGCGAGCTGTTTTGCGGCGACACGCTGTTCGCCGGGGGCTGCGGCCGCCTGTTCGAGGGCACCGCCGCCCAGATGCATGACGCCCTGCGCCGCTTCGCGGCTCTGCCCGGATCGACGCGGGTGTGGTGCGCCCACGAGTACACCGAGTCCAATCTGCGCTGGGCCGCCCGCCAGCGTCCAGGCGACCCCGCCGTGGCCCAGCGGCTGACGGCGGTGCAGGAGCGCCGGCGCGAGGGCCTGCCCACGATCCCCAGCACGATCGCCGAGGAGCGGGCCACCAACCTGTTCATGCGGGCAGCCGATGCCGCGGAGCTGGCTCAGCTGCGCGAGAGCCGCAACCACTGGAACGGCTGAACCCGGTGGCAGGGCGTGGTGATGCAGGCGACATTCGCCTCGTCGGGCACATCACCCATTCAGCCGCTCGTCCCGTTCCTTCCCCCGACGGCCTGCCGGCCTCGGCCCTGGTGCGGGCCGAGACGGACGCAACGGTGCTGGAGCTGGCGCCGCCGATGCTCTGGACCCGGATCGTGCCCCTGCCGGGCGTGGCCCGCAACCTGATGCGCTCGCTGACCGAACGGATGCGGCTCACGAATCAGCTGGCGATGGCGGCGGAACGCCACCGGCTGGAACTGGCCCAGCTGCACAAGGAGCTGGAGCTGGCCCGCTCCCTGCAGGCCGCGATGCTGCCCGTCGATGATCCGATGTTCCCCGAGCGCTCCGACATCGCCATGGCGGCGCACATGGAACCGGCCTCCCACGTGGGGGGCGACTTCTTCGATGCCTTCTTCATCGATGAAGAGCATCTTTTCCTGTGCATCGGCAACGTGTCGGGCCATGGCATCGCCGCCGCCCTGCTGATGGCCCGGATCGTGGGGCTGGTGCGGGTGCTGGCCAGCGGTGAGCGCTCGCCGGGCCTGGTGCTGCAGGGCCTGAACGATGCCCTGGAGGAGGGCAATGACAGCGGCGTGTTCGCCACCCTGTTCTGCGGCCTGCTGGAGGTGGGAAGCGGCCGGCTGGTGCTGGCCAACGGCGGCCATGGGGCACCGCTGCTGCTGCGTTAGGGCCGGTGCGAGGCGATCGAAGTGCCGCCGGGGATGCTGGTGGGTGCCTTCCCCAATCGCCGCTATCAGGAGCGGGAACTGGCGCTGCTGCCGGGCGATCTCCTGCTCCTGCACACCGATGGCATCACCGAGGCCGAGAACGCCCGGGGCCTTCCCTTCGGAGAGGAGGGCTGCGCCCAGGTGCTCGAGAGCGTGGGCGGTGGGGAAGCTCCCCTTCCCCAGGTGCTTCAGGAGCTGCTGGCCTCCCTCGGGCGCTTCGTGAACGCAGAGCCCCTGGCCGACGATTGCACCCTGATGGCGCTGCGGCGGCTGGGCGGCTAGAGCGCCACCAGCGGCCGGCCGCACGGGAACAGACGGGCAGGCTCGCCCGTCTTCAACCGCAGATGTCCCCGCTGGCCACTGGCCAGATCCACGTCCAGGGGCAAGCGCAGATGCAGGGGGAGGTGATCGAGCCGGAGCCGGTAACGCCAGTCGCGGCCGAGGAACTCACGGCCGCAGATCACGGCCGGCCCCTCGGGATCGGCCTCGAACTCCACGGCCTGATCCCCCACCATCACCTCCGTTGGATCGCCGGCGACCGCCGCCGGCGGGGGATCGCCGGCCGGGCCAGCGCAGACCAGCCGGCCCAGGGGCGTCATCACCATCTCGCCGTCGCACTGGGCGGGCAGCAGGTTGCCCTGGAGCAGGAAGCGACCCACGAAGGCCGTGGCTGGGCGATCCACCAGGTCGCGGGGGGTTGCGCATTGATGGAGCACCCCCTCCCGCAACACCCCGACCCGATCGCAGATGGCGAGGGCCTCCTCCGGATCGTGGGTCACCAGCAGGCCACCGGCGCCGCAACGGGCGAGCACCTCCGGGAGCTCGCTGCGCAGCCGCAGACGCACCTCCACATCGAGGTTGGAGAAGGGTTCATCCAGCAGCACCAAGGCCGGTCCTGGAGCGAGGGCGCGGGCCAGGGCCAGCCGCTGGCGCTGACCGCCCGAGAGCTCGTGGGGGTAGCGGCGCTCCAGACCGGCCAGGCCCAGCAGGTCCATCAGCCAGGAGGCCCGGGCCGGATCCTGGCCCCGGCGCAGGCCGAAGCAGGCGTTGCTCCAGGCATCCAGGTGGGGGAACAGGGCGTAGTCCTGGAACACCATGCCCACGCCCCGGCGCTCCGGCTCCAGCCAGCGTCCCGAGCCGGCCACCAGCCGGCCGTCGATCGCCACCTCCCCCCGGGCGGGCTGCTCGAAGCCGGCGATCAGGCGCAGCAGGGTGGTCTTGCCACAGCCGGAGGGCCCGAGCAGTCCCACCAGTTCGCCCGGTGCCAGCCGCAGGTCGATGCCGCGCAGGGTCCATGCCCCGTCGGCTGCGCCGGCGTAGCGGTGCCAGAGATCGGTGAGGCGCAGGTGATCGACGTCGACCCGCGCGCAAGGAGGGGAAAGGGAGTGGGTGGAGATGGAGTCGGCGGCGGTATGGAGCGCGGTCACGGGCTCAGGGCAGGCCATAGGCTCAGATCCCATCCTCCCCTGTGGCATGAGCAGCGCCGCCGAAGCCGTCCGCACCGACGCCGCGCCGGCCCCCGTCGGCCCCTACAACCAGGCGGTGAAGGCCGGTGGGGTGCTGTACTGCTCGGGGCAGATCGCCCTGGACCCGCAGAGTGGCGCCATGGTGGGCGCCGGCGATGTGGAGGCCGAGACCCGCCAGGTGCTCGCCAACCTCAGCGCCGTCCTGGCAGCGGGCGGTGCCAGCGCCGCCCAGGTGGTCCGTACCACGGTGTACCTCGTGGATCTGGCCGATTTCGCCCGGGTGAATGCGCTCTATGCCGAACT